>NZ_CP011456.1:5400000-5705437 GCF_001277295.1 Anabaena sp. WA102
AAATTTGTGGTAATTTGTATCCTGCATGAATATCTCTAGGATTTACCATTCTATCAGTACAACTATTAGCAGTAGCTAACATTGTAGCCGTAGATGAAAAACCTAAATCTTCCAAAGATGTGATATAAACACCTGATGTTTTTAGGGTATCAACAATCAATTGATCTTTTGCACTAATAGCAGGTAAATTTTTACCATGATGCCAAAGTGATACTCGATAATTCAACTCAGAACTTATAGTTGAAATTTTGTTCAGCATGACAGGAATTCCCTTCCTATGTAAACCTAATTAACTTGTTTAGATAACTCCGGTTTGGGAAAAGTATCATCCCAATATTGAGTACAAAGTCCCGGTCGTTTTGGTGGGTTAGCTGTGTAAACAAAAAATAGTGTTGATCGTAACTGTGTAAATTTCTGGTGGATTTTGGTATGAAGGATGATAATTAGACCTACCCATATTTGGTAAAAAACTATGAGCAGCATTCATCCTAAGGACTCAAGAGTTGTTATGCAAATTCCTTCATTTTTAAGAGAATTGGCAATGATATAGCGGTATGCACTTGAGCGAAATACAGTCAGCTAATTGTAAAGCCTGTAGGGGCGCAGGGTCTGCGCCCTAGACTGTATTGCATCCTAGCGATAACCGCTATAGCATCATTTCCTGTTAAGACAGGCAAATTACCCTGATGCTGCCAAAGTTTCACTTGATAAGCTAACTCATCTTTTAAGACTGATATTTTTTCTGCAACTTTATTAATCACAATTCAAACACCTCCCAATCAAAAGTTATTTTTTCCAAACAATTGCTGACTTATCCCTTATAGTTTCTGACTTCCGAAGTCGTTGTTCTATCCATTTCTGATTCTGCTACTTTAAATTCTCTCATTGGTATTAATTCCAATGCTGCCACACTAGCTAAACCTAAAAAAGGAATTACTGTCTTAATAGCCGATACAGGCCATCTTCTCATCGCTCCTAAAAAAACTTTCAGGTCTACTTCATGGTAGTTTTGTAAAAGCATCCGACAACAATATGCTTTAGAATAACCAACTTGCTCAAGTTTTAAAATAACTTCAGGTATATGTTGGTATTGCATTAAAAGTGCAGATTTCGGTTCTTTTTGCCAATAACTAACACCAACAATACATTCTAAATAGATATCTTTAGTCACAATTACTCTGCCATTAGCAGCACAATAACCGGCTAAATATGCTAAAGATATCCAATTATTACTAGCAGTTGGCCAAATTTGGAGAGCGCGTTTAATTAAATCAGCACGATATACTGTAGCAGTTAGAAAAATTACTGCTCCTACACTTTTAGTAAAACAATGTTCAAATATTGCTTTACCATCACCTTCACCATCTTCTGTATCGGCATCAAACCAGCGATTACCAACTATTTTTGGTGGATGTACTGGTTCACCAGTAATTTTGTTTCGACCAGAAAAATTCAGAAACAATAATGATAAATCATCAATATTTTTAATTTTATCCATCACATAGGCAACTGCTCTTTCCTGAATTGGATCATCATCACCAATTGTCCAAACATACTTGGTTGTGGCAGAACTTAGGCAATGAAAAATATTTCGCATTACGCCTATGTTTTCAGGATTTTTATTGGATTTAAATGTGATGTTTGTGAGAATATTTTGCCATTTACTAATAATAGATTGAGTATGATCTGTAGAACAGTTATCAGAAACTAAAATTTCACACTCTGATTCAAATCCTTGAATAGCTTGGGATAACCAAGTTAATTGTTTATCTAGTAACTCGGCTCGATTGTAAGTAGGAATAGCAATAGTTAGTAGTTTATTCATGGTTTTTGATGGTTAATAGAGAAGGATTTTATCTTTTATTTAATTACTTATTCGTGAGATATTTATTGCTGATTTTTTTTGATTAAAATTCATTTGATAGATGAATCTACCTACTAATTGCAAGTAGGTAATTATAATATTGGTGGCTAGAACTGGCCATCTTCTTAAAGCACCCAATAATATTTTCCAATCACTCAGGTTGAAAATATTTTCTAGAATCATTCGTTGACAAAATTTAGCAGAATATCCTAAACTTAATAATTTCAGATAAATCTCCGGGATGTAGACATATCGCATCATTAGTGACCATCGAGGATTTTCTTCTAGGGAACTAGCGTGCATTGTACATTCCAAATAATTATCTTGAGTAACAATGATATTTCCATAAGCCGCACAAAATCCAGTCCAATATGCTTGGGATGCTAAATTTTTACATGAAGTAGTCCAGTTTTGCAAAGCTTGTTGCACAAGTTCGGTATTATAAATGGTAGCTGTCATGAATAGTACACCCCCAAAACTACCCTGTAAATACCTTTGAAATACAGGTTTACTATCAACAATGATTTCATCACTATCACTAGGAAACCAGTGTTCTACCAAAACTTTATTTGTATTTTTGTCTCGTCCACAACAGTTGAGAAACATCAGTGACAAACTGGGATTTTCTTTAATTTTATTGATGACATAACCTAGAGTCCTTTCCTGAATTGGATCGTCATCACCCACAGTCCAAACATATTTACTACCAGCAGCTTGAAGACAAAAAGCAATGTTTGGCATTAACCCTATATTTTCCCGATTTCTATTCGCTATAAATACAGTATTACTAAAAGCAGTTTGCCATTTTTTCACAACTCCCGGTGTATTATCTGTTGAGCAATTATCAGAAATAATAATTTCACATTCTGATTCAAAACCTTTGATTGCTGTTGCTAACCAAGCCAGTTGTTTATCTAGTAAAGCAGCGCGATTGTATGTAGGAATAGCAATGGTTAGTAACTTTTGCATTATCTGTTAATTTAACTTGGTATAAATTTAAAATAGGCTTTTAAATCGAATATCTTGAATTAAGAAAATTCAATTTAATCCACCTTGATGCAATAATGTTTGGTTAAGGAAATGTAGAAATGTAGGTTGGGTTGACGCAAGGAAACCCAACAAAATTATTAATCATGTTGGGTTTTGCTGTCGCTCAACCCAACCTACAATATTTTCCGAATAAATTAATAGTTTTCCTGTTTGTTCCAGAAGAAATCTTTGTCAATTTGTTCTGTGCGAATTAGATACTCTAATTGTTTTAAGCGGGTGAATCCTCTAGACAAGAAAGTATCTTCATTCATATCAATTTGCTTAAACAAACTAAATAATTGTCCAGCACCAAGTTGAGCATTCCAATCACACTTAAATCCAGGTAGAATTGTGTTAATTTTTTCAAAAGATACTCGATAGCTGCGATTATCTGAACCATTAGTTCCAAAAGATAATTGACAACCGGGGAAAACATCAGCAACGATTTCCGCTATTTCTTTAACTCGATAATTATTTGCTGTATCGCCAACATTAAAGATTTGATTGTGAATAATATCTCTGGGTGCTTCCAAGGCACAAACAATGGCTTTACAAATATCTAAAGCGTGAACTAATGGCCGCCAAGGTGTACCATCACTGGTCATTTTAATTTCTTTTGTAGTCCAAGCCAAGCCAGCCAAATTGTTTAAAACAATATCAAAACGCATTCTGGGGGAAGCACCAAAAGCAGTCGCATTCCGCATGAAAGTAGGAGAAAAGTCATCATCAGCTAATGGTTGAACATCTCTTTCTACTAATGTTTTACATTCTGCGTAAGCTGTTTGTGGATTAACTGGTGATGATTCTGTAATATCACCTTCACTAGCCACACCGTAAACACTACAGGAGGACATATAAACAAAACGGCGGACACCTACTGATTTTGCCAAATTAGCTAGACGAACTGAACCTAAATGATTAATATCATAAGTAATGGTAGGAGATAATTGTCCAGTAGGATCATTAGATAATTCCGCCATGTGAACAATAGCTTCCACACCTTCTAAATCTTCGGGATTGATATCACGAATATCTTTATTTAGGGTTTTAGCTGTGACGTTAGTTCCATTATATAGCCAACCAACTTTATAAAAACCAGTATCAACACCAATAACTTCATGTCCTTTTTGCATTAATAAAGAAGGCAATAAAGAACCAAGATAACCTTCTGTGCCAGTTACTAAAACTTTCATGATTGTTAAAACTTTTGATGTGGAAAAATATGTTGTTGCTTGAAAAATCCGCAGATAAAATTCTCTTGTAGGGTGCGTCAGACTTGATTTGTTAGTAAAGTTAACAGATTTTTAGTATCTGACGCACCCTACTAACTTACTAAACTGTGCAAATGAGTAGGTTCTGGTATTTGCTTAACTATAGCTTTACCAATTTCTAAGGAAGAAGTTGCAGCGGGTGAAGGTGCATTGCAAACATGAATGGAATTCTCACCTGCAATGATTAAAAAGTCATCTACCAGAGAACCATTATTCATTAATGCTTGAGCGCGAACTCCTGCATGGGTGGGAATTACATCTGCGGCTTGAATTTCGGGGATGAGTTTTTGCAAACTTTTGACAAAGGCTGCTTTACTAAAGGAACGAATGATTTCTTGAATTCCTTCGTCGGCGTGTTTTGCTGCTAGTTTCCAAAAGCCAGGATAGGTGATAACTTCGGCAAAATCTCTGAAGTCAAAGTCGGTTTTTTTGTAACCTTCACGTTTCAGACTTAAAACTGCATTGGGTCCTGCATGGACAGTGTTATCAATCATCCGGGTGAAATGCACGCCGAGGAAGGGGAAATCTGGGTTAGGAACTGGGTAAATGAGAGTTTTCACCAAATAGCGTTTTTCGGGGGTAAGTTCGTAATATTCACCGCGAAAGGGAACGATCTTAGCTTCAGGATTAGCTTTACCTAATTTTGCAATGCGATCGCTATGCAATCCGGCACAATTGATCACAAATCGAGTTTCAAACCTGCCATTGTTAGTTTCTAATACCTGATTTCTACCACTGCGGACAATTTTTAAAACTTGGGTATTGAGACGTAAATCTCCCCCTTGATTGCGAATTAATTCCGCATATTTTAAACAAACCTGTTTGTAATTAACAATTCCTGTGCTGAATACCTGAACTCCACCAACGCAACTAACATGAGGTTCAATTTCTTTAACTTCTTCTGGGCTAATTCTTTTAACAGGAATACCGTTTTCTAACCCGCGTGTGTAGAGATTTTCTAAGCGAGGTAATTCTTGTTGATTACTAGCAACAATTACTTTACCACAAACTTCATGATCAATATCATATTTCTGGCAAAATTCTACCATTGAACGGCTACCATCACGGGAAAATTGAGCCTTAAAGCTTCCCGGTTTATAGTAAATACCGGAATGAATGACACCGCTATTATTACCAGTTTGATGAAATGCCCATTCGCTCTCCTTTTCTAACACTAATATTTTAGCATGAGGATAACGCTCTCCTAAAGCCATTGCAGTGGAAAGTCCAACTATTCCCCCACCAATAATCGCAAAATCGTACATTAGTAATCTTTCCCCAATCCAATATTTAAAATCTCAACTCTCAAATCCAAAATCAAAATTGCTATTACCAAACTTGCCAAGGAGCTTTACCACTTTTCCATAGCTCCTCTAGATAGTTTTTATCTCTTAATGTGTCCATTGGTTGCCAAAAACCATCATGTTTGTAAGCCGCTAACTGTTCTAAATCAGCTAACTTTTCTAATGGTTCTTTCTCCCACACAGTTGAGGTATCAGCAATAAAATCAATTACTTGGGGTTCGAGAACAAAATAGCCCCCATTAATCCAAGCACCATCACCTTCAGGTTTTTCTTTAAAACTAGTTATTTTAGTTTGTTCCTGTCCTAGAGAAATTGCTCCAAATCTTCCTGCTGGTTGCACTGCGCTGAGTGTTGCTAATGTCTTTTGCTCTCGATGGAATTTAATTAATTCTGTAATATTGATATTACTTACACCATCACCATAGGTAAAGCAAAAGGTTTCATTCCCAATATGTTCACGAACTTGCTTTAAACGTCCGCCTGTCATTGTATTATCACCTGTATTTACTAAGGTGACGCGCCAGGGTTCAGCATATCCAGAATGGACATTCATTTGATTAAATCGCATATCAAATGTCACATCTGACATATGTAAAAAATAGTTAGCAAAGTATTCTTTAATGACATAACCTTTGTAACCGCAACAAATGATGAAATCATTAATACCATGAGCAGAGTAAGTTTTCATTATGTGCCAAAGAATTGGCTTACCACCAACTTCAACCATTGGTTTGGGTCTGATACTGGTTTCTTCACTTAACCTTGTACCCAGACCTCCTGCTAAAATTACTGCTTTCATGTAGTTACCTCAAAGATTTGCAGGTGGACGATAATTTCAACTAATGGAAATGAAGAGAATGCACAATGATGGTAAAGAAATTAAATAATTTTTTCTTTCTCTTTATTAGGTAGATAAACATAATTTAACTGTTATTTTCTAGAAAATCATAAAGAATAAGTAAATTAAGATATTTTATCTGTAAAATATTTATAGTAGGAGTTCAGGAGAAAAAGCAGGAATAAAAGTCTTTTGGCGTTTGTCTTTTTTCGTGAATTTTGTGTCTCATTCAAGCCACATTTCACTATAAGAATTCAGGCGACTGGAAGTCACGGCTACACAGGCAAAACCCACGCAGGTGGGTTTTAAATTTCCCTAGTCCGCGTAGGCGGACTTTGTTTGTATAGCCGTGTATCCCTGACGGGAGCCGGAGGCATCTTTCTAATCGCCAGCTTATTTTTGCAAAATTAGGATGCTCCCTAGTACCGCAAGGCGGAAGTCAAAAGTCAAAAGTCAAAAGTCAAAATGAAGACAGTATAGGCTTTTGGAGGATTTAGAATGGTTGGTTTATTTACGCCGTTTTGTACTAGTAATTTTAATCACAAAAATAAAACCCCTAATTTCTTAATGAAGTCAGGAGTGAATTTTAACTATTATTTTTAACCGATTATTCACATTTTAGATGATTTTAATTCCTTATTTCTTATTCCCTCTTTCCTCTTCTTTCCTCTTCCTTCTTCTTCCTTCTTCTTACTCCTGATAGCGCAGCGTGGCGTTAGCCATACTCCTGAACTCCTGAACTCCTGACTCCTGACTCCTGAACTCCTGATAGCGCAGCGTGGCGTTAGCCATACTCCTGAACTCCTGACTCCTGACTCCTGATAGCGCAGCGTGGCGTTAGCCATACTCCTGACTCCTGAACTCCTAAATCAATTACTTTGTCCAGTGAGAATTGTGTTAGATAATAAACTATCACATTTATTAGCAACAACGATACAAATACTACTCAAAGACTGTTGATAATTATCCATATCATTTTGCTCCAAAGAAACTTTAGCGGCTGTTTCTAAATCCGCAACTGCTTGAACATGATTTTTGTCAGCTATACCTTCTCTATATTGTGCTAATTCATAGTAAGCCATCCCACGTTTTAGATAACCTTTAGCCAATCGGGGATTAAGTTTTAATGCTTCAGTAAAATCAGCGATCGCCTGTTTATATTCTGTTGCATAATTACTACTGTATTGCGCCATTTGATAACGAACCAAACCCCGTTGAAAGTAAGCATCTATTTTAGCTGAATTGAGTTTAATGGCTTCAGTAAAATCAGCAATTGACCTTTGGTATTCTGGAAAAGAATTATTGATGTATTTAGTAATTTCAAATCTGACAATACCCCGTCTGACATAAGCTTCCGCATCAGTTTTATCTATATTGATGGCGGCATTAAAATCAGCGATCGCTTGTTTGTATTCCTTATCAGGATCACTACTATAGTCAGCCAGCATATAGTAAGCATTACCGCGATTTATATAGGCTTTAACCTCTTGAGGATTCAACTTCAAAGCTTGGTTATAATTAGCTAATGCCGCCTCATAATTATTTAAATTATATTGGGCATTACCCAAATTTATATACCCTTTGGCAGATTGGGGATTCTTTTTAGTAGCTTCGGTGAAGTTGGCAACTGCTTCTTCATAATCTTTTTGATGATAAGCAGTATCACCGCGCTGGTAGTAATCCGCAAAAGAAAGACTTGGCAAATCAGCAGTTTGATTAGATGTACGAGACATCAAACTTTGTTGAGTGTAAGGATTTTGGGAAACAAAAGGACGGGTAAATTTAATCATTACATCCAAATAGCCCAAAAGACCCAATCCCATCACCCCACAAATCACACCATATACCTTCCGATTTAATTTTTTACCAGCAGGAGGATGATAAAATTGCTGATTAGCTATAGGTTGCCAATGATATACCGGAGAATTTGGTGTTAATGGCTGAGTGATGCGGGGAGTAGGAATATAGCGACGTTTAGACTTAGGTTGGGCGCGTGGTTGTAGATGTTGTTTAGAAGCGATCGCCAGCAATGACGGAAATGGATCTCTCCCACCCAATCTTTTAGTCCGCTCACACCAAGGACACTTATCCAAATGATTATGATAAAGATGCTGAAGATTCACCTGACAAATCATCAGACTCTCCTCCACCGCCGTTAAAGCCGACAACCAAGTTTGAGCATTAGGGCGTAACAAAGGTTGATCATGACCATCCTCAAAACAACGCACAAATAAATCCCGCAAACTAGGATGAAGCAGATTCCAGCTAGGAGAAATAGGCGTTGGTAGATAGGGAACTTGTTTCTTTTGACTATAGGTAAAATGTCCAGAAAGAATCCTCCCTTGGTAGGTTGGAGGATCTACCGCCCCTTGAAATATCCCAGAAAATGGGTGAGTTCCTTCCATTAACAACTGAAAAATCAGCACAGCCAACCCAAACAAATCATGATGAATTTCTCGATCATAGTCCGCAAAAGTTTTATTCTGTAATTCTGGAGGTGTATATTCAGGCTTACCCACAGAACAACGATAAACAACATTCTGCAACGGTTCGGTCACTTGAAACGAGTCCGTATCCACCAACGTCACCAAAGCCGTATCACTCACCAAAATATTCGACTCATTCACATCACCAACACAGTATCGGCTGGCGTGCAAAGCCGAAAAAGCCGCAGCCAGATTCCGGGCAGTTCGCAATAAATATTGATAATTAAACAAAGGGCAATGTTGTCGGCGAATCCCTGGATTATAAAAATCCATAATTGGTCGCATTCCCCGAATCCTGGGCATCACAAAACCAACGACCTTACCGCTACCATCCGCCGCTTGCAATAATTCCTGTGGCCAAGCAATAGAAATATGCCCTAAATTATCCGTCGGATTCACAGGAGGATTAGCAAGCATCGCCCGCAGTTTTTGGGCATAAGAGACAGTTGGTTTATGATATACTTTCGCTACCAAATTCTCATCCGATGGAACTGCATAGATACAAGCTTCACCACCATGTCCCACACTGACAGAGAGGTTGAGAATTTCCGGGTTAGGAAGATGACGTAGTACCTGCATGGCAGAATAAAGGTTATATGAGGTGATTAGAATCCGTCAAAAGTTCAGACACTCAAGAGTATGGCTAATACCATACTGTCTTTAATCCCTAATGACTATAAATTATGAGTTAATAAATGCAGCCAAAATTAAAGTTAAATCATCATCAGTCCGCTGAGTAATCTTATCAGAACTTAAAAACCGCATTAAATGTTCTTTTGCTAATATTTTATCTTCAGCATTCGCTACAAACTGAAATAAAGGAAAAAAGAAAGGTTTGTGAGGTTCACCAACAATCATATTCAAAGCTAACATTTGTAACCCATCAGTCAAAACACCCACATTAACAATCTCTTCCCGACATATTTCAAATTGTGCTGTCTCCAAAGCGCCAGGAGACGTAAGAAAAGTTGTTTGATTGATATATTCGCCATTGCTAGGAATGGTTAACGCTATCAGATTACCCATACTATTTTTAGCCACAGCCAAACCATCCCCAACCTGCCCTACAGCCACAATTTCTGGTGTAGCAATCATCAGAATCAAGGTAGTTGCTAAATCATGAGGTTGATGATTACAAACATCCGCCTCAATTTCTATAGCTTTGCGGGCTACTAACATAGCGTCACTGAGCAAATAACGCAAAACACCATCATTAGCCAGAGAATCACTCGTTATCTCTTGGCGAGAAAGATGATCTATTGCCGTTTCCACCGCAATCATTGATCCCACCTTTCCTAGTTTAGCAGAACCCGCACCATCCGCCGCTGCTATCACCAACACATTATTAGCCAATAGCTGCCAATGGTGAGCATCCTGACAAAGTTGCTGGTTTTTTGAATGACTAGTCCCACATACAGAAGCAGCCACTACCCGCCATTGAGAAATCTGTTTTGATGTATTCATATAATTTGTTTTCCACAGCTAGTTCAGTTTAAACAACAAGCTGCAATTTTCATTAAACAGATCCCCACCCAATTGGTGGTAGTGCTACCTGTTCATCTACCTGAGAATGAGACACCGCTGACATACTAGCAGACAGCCAAACAAACATCTCAATGAAATTTAATCCCTTTAATTTCAGGGGACTTCGTACAGCGATTTGACTTAATCGGCTCATATTCGCATTCTCTACACCCACCGTAAAAAACGCCACCCGCTTATTAGACTCATCCCCTTGCAGTCTTTGGGCAGCTTGTTCAACAACATGATCTAGTTCACCCTGGGGTTCACCATCAGTAATCATAAACACCCAAGGACGATAATAAGCAATACCATTCGTGCGATATTGGGATTTGCGCTCTTGAATAATATCCAAGGCTTTATGAATAGCCGAACCCATAATTGTTAACCCCTGGGCTGTGAGAATCGGCGGGTTAAATTGATCAGCAGTTACAAAGTCCTGAACAACATTAACATTACTATCAAATGTAATAATTGCCACTTCTACCCTTCTGGATGCTAAGGAATTTTTAACCAGTTCATCCTTTAAACTCAACAAACCTTGATTTAAGGCTTCGATTCGTTCTCCTTGCATTGAACCAGAAGTATCTAGCAATAACACGCATGGACAACGGGGTTCGGGGTTTTCTGCAAATTCTACAACTTCGTCAAGATTGAATGTATCAATCATAACTTTTTGTGTTATGTTATAGTCCAAAGTCTTATTTTCCTTTTACTCAAAGTATATAGTTTCTGGTGCAGATTCTCCAGTTTGTTGAGTTGCAATCTGCTGTAATAATCAATATATACATTTACCTCCATAAATTTTTAAAGATTCTATGTGGGATTTAAGTCTGTCCTTGGGTAAATCAATTCATTACTGTTAAATCCAGGAAAAGTAAGCAGATCCGGCTGAAAATTGATGGATTTAAATTACCAAAAAAGTCTCAGCATACTCAATAGTATCACTATATAGTTAATCAAGATGAAATAGCGACAAAATATGACAAAACAGAGATTTTTATCCAGACCAATGATAAAAAATCAACATAAAAAACTATAAAAACTGTTACATTCAACGGAGGAGGATAATGCTTAAAAGATGTTTTTCATTGATATTCATAATTTAACAACTTGTGATCATAACCATATTTCCAGGTGATATCATATTGCAGCCTAATATTAAATCTTTTCCCATACTATGTTGATGTATCCGCCCAAAAAATTGTAAAAACATGAAGAATACTGGCACATTTACCAAATTATCACCCCAAGGTTTATTAAGACAATTAAGCAATTGTTATGAAACTACCCGTTTGCAAGCACATAGTAACTCTGTATCTTGGTTGATATATATAGAACAAGGAAAAATTATCTATGGGACTCATTCAGTAGAACCCTTTGATAGATTAGAACGACAAATGCGTCGTCTCCATCCACAAATTCCTTTAGTTGATAATGAAGTGCGTGTACAAATGCGCTTGATATTTGAACCTGAAGATAATCATCATTTACCTAACCAAATTCCCGAATATGAAGCGATTAATTGGCTGGTTAATGAACAATATCTCCTTCTTGATCACGCAACATTACTGATTCAAGAATTAGTTAAAGAGGTAATTGAATCATTTCTCCTCATTAAAACAGGTGATTTTGAACTAACAGAACCACTAGAAAATTTTACCGAAATTTGTAAATTAGATATTGATGATATCATCGAAAAATGCCAAAACCAGTTACAAAATTGGCGGTATCTTGGTAGATACATATCTTCTCCCTATCAGCGTCCGTATTTGTTAGTTAGTAGCAAGTTTCAGGATAAAAGATTACCACCACTGAAAGAAAATATCACCAATTGGATGAAGGGTTTTAGCTTGCGTCATCTAGCGATTATTATGAATCAGGATGAGTTGCAACTAGCTTTAAGTTTATACCCCTATATTGTTAAGGGTTCGATAGTATTACATGAACCAGATCCCCCATTTGATAAGTTACCAAAAACTTGTGGAAGTTCATTACTATTTTCTGAAGATAGCACAGAGTTAATTAGGGGTAAATTATTTGTTGCGGATGTAGCACCCAGTCAAGATGCTTCTTCAGAAACTCCAATCATTTCGCGGAATCATCTGGCGGTTCAACAGCTAGTACCAGATGTTGCTGATTTACCTCCAGAGGATTTTTCACCTGAAGCTGTTAATAGTAACATAGAAGTTGATTCACAAAAAGTAAAAATCAATACGAAAATCACCCAAAAGACTTACAAAATTATTTCTGTAGATGATAGTCCTACAATTCTCAAAGAAATCAGTCGTTATTTGGAAGATGAGAATTTTACTTTGGTGACTATTAATGAACCTGTGAAGGCAGTAATGTCAATTATTAGACATAAGCCGGATCTAATTTTACTGGATTTAAATATGGCAGGAATTGACGGTTATGAACTGTGTAAAATTATCCGCAATAATTCCCTGTTTAAAACTATTCCCATTATTTTTGTGACTAGCAATAAGGGAATTATAGATAAAGTAAAAGCGAGATTTGTCGGTGCGTCTGGATACTTAACCAAGCCTTTCACCCGCGCTGAGTTGCTGAAAATGATCTTTATGCACTTGGCATAACTCGAAACGTAGGGGCGCAGGGCTTGCGCCCAGTCAGCAATTAGCAGTGGAGTTTTGAAACTGTTGGGTGTTTTTACGTCAATCCAACCTACTAGTCTGTCAACCCGAAAATGACGGGTGAAGGCAAGCAGGGGGAGAAGAGAGGCACCGGGAGCAGGGGAGGGAAGAACAGAAGTTTTTTCCGATCATTACCCGTCAAAATAAATTTGACGAACCACTACGGTTACTTGAGAAATATAAGTTTTTTAAATAGACATTTTCGTAAATTTGGTAAAGTTGATATTTATTGAGAATAGATAGTCTGTATTCTCAACTTTATTGATAATATTGTCAATAAGTTAACGCAAATACGTTTTTACAGGATTGATAAATACCCTTGACTTTTTGTGCTATTATTATGGATATGATCTGCTTGTGCTGTTTTGGTTTTTTGACTTAGCTACAAGTTTGTATGCTGTTGGGTTTCCTTGTGTCAACCCAACCTACTATGAAATTAGTTAAAGCGGATAAGTTGCAATTTCTATGCTGCTTCTCTCAATGGGGTGGGTACAGAGATTTCTGGAAACGGTAGGGAAAGCTGTTCGGGTGATGGTGATGGTGCTTCCTGTAATACCGTTACTTCAATATTTACACTGACTAAATAACTACCTGTATCTGCACCTACCGCTTCAGAAATTATTTTAGCTATATCTGGACGTTTTGCCGTTAAAGGATCACGGATAATACAACGATCCCATTCATGCTTGGCGGTGGGGTTAAGATTGAGAATATAATGCTTCATCATAAGAATACCCGGTAAGTGGGAAACGAGCGCGTCTTTAGACCTGAGAGGAAAACGACACGAGCGGTTTTAACCGCTGTGGATATTAAAATTGAAACCAGATTTTTGATTGGAATCTGGAAACCAACTCCCATTTCTGGGGTAATGTTAGCCAGATGCCTCCGGCACGCTGGCGCGAACGACCTGTTATAAGAGCTAAAATCCCTATTCCATAAGTCTTTCCAGGTTTGAAGACTATTTTGATATTGTAGTACGAATTTACTATATTGCCAAGGGGACAATAAAAATCCACCCTGTTTGATTTTATACTCTAAACAGGGCGGCGGTAGATTTTGGATTATTTTACAATTACCAATTACCAATCACCAATCACCAATTACCAATTACCCAATTATCTAACTTTCGGTTTCACAATCAGGAACACCTTCTGTCCATTAAATAATTATTGTCCATTTTAAAGAATTCTTGTCATATTTGCAATCAACAGCTATAGTAGCCAAAATCATTGACGAGTAAGTGTTTTGGCGATTTTAGTTTTAATTTTCTCTTATCCTTATTTTTAAAGCAAATGATGTCATAAATGTTGTAAAATTTTAAAGTAAATGATGACATAATTCTTAGGGGGTTAGCTTATGCCCAAAAAGCCTATAAATAAAGCCTTTCCAGGATTCGAGACTCAAGAGGAGGATGGGGTGGAAGACAAAAACCTGCTTGTTAACGAAGATTCTCCAGAGTATCTCAGAAAGGTGGAATTAATTGATGCCATCCTTCAAGCGCCTGACAAGATAGCTCGTAGGAATGCGATCGCAGATGCAGCGAAAGCTCTGGGTAAAAGCACTAGAACTATTAAGCGCATGATAGAGAAAGTTGAGCAGGTAGGGGTAGCCACTCTAGCTGTTGGACGTAAGGATAAAGGACAATATCGTATTTCCAAGGAGTGGCATGATTTTATTGTCAGCCTTCATAAATGGGGTAATAGAGAAGGTTCTCGGATCAATCACAATCAGATTTCTGGGTATTTAAAGGCTTTAGGTAGTCAAGGAGAGAAACTGCAAGAGAAGAAATATGATGAAAAATTTAAGGGATACTCTCAGGTGCGGGAGGATTTAATAACAGGAAAGTATCCTTCTCATGTCACTGTTTATAAAGTCATTAATTCCTATTTAGAAGAAAAACATAATAAAGTTCGCCATCCCGGTTCACCGATAGAAGGACAAATTCTGCAAACAACTGAAGGGATTTTAGAAATAACCCACAGTAACCAGATTTGGCAAATAGACCATACTAGATTAGATATTTTGTTGATTCACGAAGAAGATAAGAAAGTTATCGGTCGTCCATACATTACGTTGGTAATGGATAGTTATTCTGGTTGTGTCACAGGTTTTTATCTAGGTTTTGAACCTGCTGGCTCTCATGAAGTTGGTTTAGCTCTGCGTCATGCAATTTTACCAAAGCACTACGAAACAGAGTACCAACTTCAAGAAAGATGGGAGATTTGTGGAATACCTGAATATATAATGACAGATCGTGCAAAGGAATTTAAGTCCGAACATTTAAAACAAGTTTCACTACAGTTAGGTTTTATAAGGCGTTTACGTGCTTTTCCCCAGGCTGGTGGTTTAATTGAGTCTATTTTTGACAAGATTAATAAGGAAACTTTGTCATTATATGGTGGATATACTGGTTCAAATATTGAGGAACGCCCTCCAGAGGCAGAAAGAACTGCCTGTTTGACGCTTGATAAACTAGAGCAAATATTAGTGAAATATTTTGTAGACCACTACAATCGTCATGATTATCCCAGAGCAAAAAATCAAAAACGTATTGAGCGATGGAAATCAAGTTGTTTACTGGAAGAACCTGAGCTTATTGATGAACGTGAACTAGATATTTGTTTAATGAAAATTGCATATCGCAATGTAGAAAAATATGGTTCTGTTAACTTTCTTGGTTGGATATATCAGGGAGACTGCTTGTTAGATTATGAAAGGAAGCAAGTTTCTTTAAGATATGACAAGCGTAATATTACAACAGTTATTGCTTATACTCGTCCTATTAATGGTGAACCAGGAGAGTTTCTTGGCTTTATACAAGCTAGAGATTTTAAAAGAGAAAGGATGTCTCTGGCTGAATTAAATTATATCAAGAAAAAATTGCGTAATGAAGGTAAAGAAGTTGATAAATCGTCTATTTTGAATGAGCGGTTATCTATATTTGAAGATGTTGAACAAAACCGTAAGGAGAGACGTAGACGACGGCGTAAAGAAGCACAACAAAAACACGAGGTTAAAACTAATAAATCAAAAGTAGTGGAGTTGTTTCCTGAAAATGAAATACCAGAAACAATAGAACCTCCAGAAGAAATAAAAACTGCACAAGAAAATTTAATATCTCCAATTGACACTGTTTCACAAAACATTGTAAATTCAATAGATAAGCAAGTTGAACAAAGTCAACGGGATACCAATCAAACCAATCAAACAGCTAAAGCTAAACGAAGACCTAGAGTTGGTACAAAAGATTGGAATCAATTTATGAGGGATAATTGGTGAGTGCAATGTCAGAAACGAACTTAGCCCATGCTGATCTAGAATTTAAGCAGCAGTCTAATCCAAGTTTGCAACCGGCTGAGGAATTACGGCGATCGCCAGAATTCCAGGCTGAAGTTGAACGGATTGGTAAAGCTAACACTTACCTTCCCCTAGACCGCGATACGGAATTGTTTGACTGGCTTGATGATCAGCGTGATGCAAAACTCTGTGGTTATGTTACATCTGCTACTGGTTCTGGCTTATTAAAAGCCTGTCAACTTTACAGAACCCAATATGTAAAACGAAGAGGGACACTGTTAGAAATCCCTGCAACTGTTCTCTATGCAGAAATTGAACAGCATGGTGGCCCAACAGATTTGTATTGTTCCATTTTGGAAGAAATTGGGCATCCACTTGCTAATGTTGGCGCACTAAGAGATTTGCGATAGCGCAAGCGCTGACTTGTCAGTTCGCGGGCATGGGGAACTATTAAAGGTTATGGTGTAAAATTACTCGTTATCGGTAATGCGGATTACATAACATTAGAAGGATTTAACGAACTAATTGATGTTTTCGCAAAACTACGAATTCCCGTTATCTTGGTTGGGACTTACTATTTGAGTGATAATATTCTGGAACGGAAAAGTCTACCTTATGTGCGCGTTCATGACTCATTTTTGGAGTCTTATGAGTTTCCGAATTTAACTGAAGAAGAAATAATTGAAGTTGTGGACGACTGGGAAGCAAAATTTCTTCGAGAAAATCGCCGATTAAATATCACACAGATTGAGAGCGTAGTTTCTTATTTACGGCTAAAATCTGGAGGACTGATTGAGCCTTTGTATGATTTACTTCGGAAAATTGCCATACTGAAAATAGATGAGCCGCATTTTGAACTTGATCAATATAATTTGACTAAGAAATTCGGTAGACGTAAAGAACCAAAAGTTAAATTTAAAAGAAAAGGCTAAGGAAGTTTATTGGCTTTAAGTTCACTTGAAATATAATTTATGGAGCAGGAAACAGTACAACATCCACCTTGGTATATTGAACCCTACGTAGGGGAGAGTATTAGCCACTACTTTGGTAGATTTAGGCGAAATGAAGCAATCAGCGTATCTTCTCCTGGGAGTTTAAGTAAAGCCGCAGGTATTGGACCAGTGTTAGCAAGGTGGGAGAAATTTCGATTTAATCCATTTCCTAGTCAAAAGGAATTGGAGGCAATTAGTAAATTAATTGGCTTAGATACAAACCGAATTACTCAAATGCTCCCACCCAAGGGTGAGAAAATGAAATTAGAGCCAATACGGTTATGTGCTGCGTGTTATGCAGAACAGCCATATCATAGATTGGAGTGGCAGTTTCAATCCACTGTGGGGTGCGATCGCCATAAGCTGCGTTTGCTTTCAGAGTGTCCCTTTTGTGGAGAACGGTTTGCTATTCCAGCACTGTGGGAACATGGAGAATGTAACAAGTGTCATGCGCCTTTTAAAAGTATGAAAAAGCGACAGAAATCTTACTAAGTAATAATTTTAGTATTTTTTATCGCTGTAAGGTATGCTGAAGTGGGATCACTTCCCTAGATGAAGGTAAGCCTGTGATTCCTGTGTGGTTAAATATTATTTATCAGGGATTAGCAAGTTACTAGGATAGCGATTCCTACGGATCGCATTCCTCGATGAAGGTAAGGCTGTGATTCCCGTATGGTTAAATGTTATTTATCAGAGGTTAGAGGAAAAACTACAATTTAGATCAATTAAGAAAAACTTAGAATAATTCAAAAGTTAATTAAAATAGAGTTTATGGTAAGAGCAATTGGATTCAGGGTTGAACCTCAGACTGTTAATTATGCTGTTGTTGAAGGAACAAAACAACAACCTATCCTTATTTTCCAGGATAAAATGAGTCCACCCAATAGTTATGATAAAGAGTCTTCCCAACTTGTTTGGTATAGAGAGCGTTTGTTGACTATTATTGAAGAATATCAGCCTCAGTTTGCTGCAATTCGTCTTCCTGAGCCTAGTTCTTTTAAAACAGCTAATAAAGACTCTTTACTTAAAAGGGCAAGGATTGAAGGTGTAATTCTTGAGGGTTTAGGAAAAAAAGGAATCGAGTGTATGGTAGCAGCTTTAACAACAATATCTAAAAAACGCTATTCATCTGCAATCGAGCTTGCAGATGCACTAGCGAGAGTAACAATTCCTTTAGATTGGAATACTCAATTTTCTCCCAATGGAGAGATTTTTTGGAAAGCTAGTCAAGGAAAACAAAAATCAGATTTAGTTGTTGAACTAGTCAAAGGTGTAGAAAACTTGTGGAATGTAAATGTTTTTACAGAAAATCAAGGTAATAGAAGAAAAAAATCACAGCATTGTAAACAAGGTCTTACTCGTTCTCATGCTGAAACTCATTTAGAGAATACCTTTACGTCTTTATCTTTGGCTTAAAGACAATATAACGTCCTTCTAGATGCCAATTTCGAGGAGGCATCATATTTGATGCTTCTGTTATTCTTTGATTGAAGCAATGCTTACAGTAGGGATTTTCTAACCATGAAGATTGGGAAACATTCATCATGTCCCTACCACAGTATTTACATTTCCTAACTTTTTCAAGCATCAAATTATTCACCTCCTCTACAAACTGCGAGTCAGGAGTCTAAATATTTACAATTTACAAGTACATTTGTACCTGTAAGTTCATGATATCATGAAAAGCTTCCTTTTAAGACCTATAATTGAGGTGATAATAAGGGATTAACTCCTATCTGTAATTATGATACTAGAGAAATCGCTCCGCATATCCTAAATCTTTTTTTGCCACTGCAACATCTCCCCAAAAGGCGTAAAACACCGATGACACTAACCATCAACCCACAACGCAGTAACTTTAAACCTACGCCCCGCAATTAGGACACTCAGACAGCAAACTTAAATATTATGTGTTGTGCGATCGCGCTTCATCTAAAAATATCAACAGCAATCTCACTCAATAACTTCCCAAGGGAGAACGGTTCAACTCATCCTTATATAATTTCCAATTGGGTAAAAATTTATTCATCAAAGCCTCAAAGCGATCGCCATGATTGCGTTCTAGGAGGTGTACAATCTCATGCACCACTACATACTCTAAACATTGCTTATCCTTTTTCGCCAGTTCAAGATTTAGCCAGATGCGTTTGGCTTCTATATTGCAAGTACCCCATTTGGTTTTCATCAGTTTTACCCCCCATTCATTGACAGTAACGCCTATGTTCTTTTCCCATTTGGCGATCAATGGGGGAATCTCCTGTTTTAACTGCTGTCTATACCAAGACATCATCACCTGTTGTCTTTGAGCTTCATTACTTCCTTCTCTTACATAAAGGTCAATATAAGTATTATTTCTAACTTCTACTTTGGGAGTTCCTAGATAATAGATAACATTAAGTAAATAGCGTTTACCTTGAAAATAATGGCTTTCACCAGATACAAATTCTCTGGGTGACTGGCGTTCTTGGGATTGAAAGTTTTTTTGATGTTTTTTGATCCAGGCTAGTTTGGAAATGGCGAATAAACGCACAGATTCATCATCAAGGTTTAATGGTGTAGCTATACGCACTCGACCATCTGGGGGGTAAACCGCCAGATGTAGGTTTTTAATATTCTTTCTGACGACATCTATCACCAGTTCACCAACTGTTATTTGCTGCATCTTAATACTCACTTTGGCTTTTTACTATCTCAAAGATGCGTTCTGCGTTTCGCAGTAGCGTTTCGCTATCGCAATCTTCTTGCAACTCTAAATGTCTCTTAATTGCGTTTTTAACTTCCCGTTCTTTGATTGTTTTTCCTCGCCATCCATCTTTTTTAGTTTGACAAATTGCTGCATCTATGGATAGTGCTAGGGCTTCATTTTGATTGAGGTTATCGTATAAAGCTATTTTGGCGGGAGAGTTCAATGATTGAGGATACACTGAGGAACTGCTGGGTTGTGCAACTTGTTTACTTAACTCCACAATTTTCCGTAAATAGTCTTGATATTCTTGGGATGCTGTTTTTCTAGTTTGGATCAATTCGTCCAGCAATGTGGACATTTTCTCAAAATATTTCGGGTTGGTTGGTTGCTGATCAATGATCACTTTGCGTAAATTGTTTTCAATGGTTTCTGCTACTGCTGTTTTATTCTTTTTGATACCTTGGGGTAATGCGTTCACAGCATCAGCACCCCTTTGGACTATCAATTGCACCAGCGTCATATCCTCAAAGGTGGCGATCGCTTCGCTTTCTTCTGCACCAATATAACTATCTATCAAGTGACGCATGGCGGGTTCGTAGGCTTTTAAATCAATATAATCGCCACTGGCAAGTTTTACCTCACCCCGTACCTGTTCATAATGCTTAACTTCTTGTTTAATAATCTCGATTTCTGCTGGAGTGTAACCAGCTTCTATCATGTCATTAGCAAGGTTGGCGTAAGCACGAACGAAAGCGGATGTATATTTATAAAGAGCTATACGCTTTTGCTGGTTCTCTTCAAGGGTGTCTGGTTTGTCATTAGCACCGCAGAAATAGCGGATATAGGCAGGAGTATCTTGGGGTGGTTCTACAGGGTCACAAAGGGCTTTAATGGCTTCTCTAGACTCTTCTAGGCGTTCTCTGCCTTTTTCTAATCTGTCACTTAATAAGCCAGCAACGTCGTCTGCATCATAATCTTCAAAGGCTTCTGAAGTGTAGTCCTTCACTGATTTTTCTAGGCTTTTAAATAAATCTTTGTAGTCAACAATATAACCATATTCTTTATCTTCACCATCTAAACGATTGACACGACAAACAGCTTGAAAAAGTGTATGATCTCGCATGGTTTTATCAATGTAGAGATACGTAGCAGGAGGCGCATCAAAACCTGTGAGCAATTTATTAACTACTATCAAGAGCTTCATTTGGGCAGGTGATTTGATAAATTTCTCTTTAACTTCTTCCTCAAATTTTTCTGGGGTTTGCCCATTCAGCATTTTTTAATAAATTTCATATTGCTGTATCTTTTCCGTGCGTTCATCGTCTCCAATGCTTTCGCCTTTAATGCTTTTGGCTGAGGCATCATAGGAGGTGATAATGGCGCATTTTGTAAAATCTGCTGCTTGGAATAACTCATAATATTTACAAGCTTGGGGAATACCATCTGCTACGAGAATGGCGTTACCTCTGCCACTTTGTAGTCTATCTTTGGTGACAAAATCTAACATAATATCACCGACAATTTTACTCAAGCGTGATTTAGAACTGAGGACTTTTTGCATTGTTCCCCAGCGTTGTTTAAGTAATGTTTTCGCTTGTTCAGTTAAGCCTCTGGTTTTAGCTTCAAACCATTGATCAATTTTGGCTTGGGATGTTATATTTTGTTCTACTTTCCGAGCTTCATAGCGTAAGTCTAAAACTACCTGATCTTTGACAGCTTCATCAAATTTGTATGTGTGAATATAGTTCCCAAAAAGTTCTATACTATTCCGTTCGTCTTTTTTGAGTATGGGTGTACCAGTAAAGCCAATAAACAAAGCATGAGGCAAAATTTCCTTCATAGCTTTATGCAATTTACCTGTTTGGGAGTGGGAGCGGTGACATTCATCAACAAAGACATAAATATCACCTTTGACTTGGAAGTTTTGGGGTAAACTGCTTTTAAGTTGGGTTATGTAATTGTCGTAACCACGTTGTTCTGCACTACTGTCTTTTCTGCCAAATTTATGGATTAAGGAGCAGAGTAACCAAGGAGTAGTATTATTCAGTTGGGTGATCAAGTCTTGACCGCTTTTTGTGCGATAGATGTTTTCGTTAACACCAAAAAACACGCCTTCAATTTGCTCGTCTAGTTCTTCCCTATCTGTCATAATTAACACGCGAGCATGAGGGTTATATTCCCGAATCCATTTTGTCAGCCAAACCATAGTTAGGCTTTTACCACTGCCTTGGGTATGCCAGATAATGCCCCCTTCGTTACGGGAAATATAATCTTGGGCTGCTTTGACACCAAAATACTGATTATGACGACAGAGTTTTTTGATCCCACAGTCAAAAACTACAAAATTGTGGATCAGTTCGAGAAGGTGGGTTTTTTCACAAAGTTGCAATAGGTGTTTATCTAAGGGGTTCTCGATGTCGCTATAGGTGTCTTCTTTCCAGCTCAGGTAATATTTTTCTGAGGTTTCGATAGTTCCATAACGTAGTCCTTCGGTGTCGTTGCCTGCCATGACTAACTGCATGGTGTTAAAAAAGGATTTGATAAATAGAGATTTTTGATTATCGAGGTTTTGGCGGATACCTTCGGAGACGGAGATGGTACTGCGTTTTAGTTCTAAAACACCGAGGGCGATGCCATTGATGTATAGAACTATATCCGGGCGTTTATCGTTTTCTCCTTTGACGGTGACTTCTTCGGCAATGGCAAAGTCATTTTCTAGGGGTTCTTTCCAGTTGATCAGCCAAACGGTTTGGTTCTTTTCTCCTGCTTCTTCTTTGACGTTGACACCATAGCGCAACAAGCTATAAATCTCTTTGTTGATGTCGTAGAGGTTTTTACTTTGATCACCTGCGACTTTATTGAGTTCATATAAAGCTTTGTTAATTAGGGTGTCGTTGTAGCCTTGTTTGTCACGGAGGAAGGTGGTAACAATTTCGGTTTCGATGTTGCCGTTATTAAGTCGGTGTTGCCAATTTCCCAAGTAGCGGTAATTTAGCTGGTGCTGGAATAACTGCACCACGCGGTTTTGGGTTTGGCGTTCACGTTGTCCGACTTGGTTCATACTCACATCTTACCCCTTTGTCATTTTTAACTTATCTCAACTGTGAATTTTCTGTCTAGCTTAATGTTTGTAACCAGGAACTACCTGTAAGATTGGTATCAACTGTAGCTAATGTTAATTGGTAGTAAACTGCGGTAGCTGCAATAAAGCGATCGCCTGGATCTTGGTGTGGTAGCTCAATCTGTCGGCTTAAAATGGCGATGTGGTGGTTAAGTGAAGCTTCACGAATTTCTAAGGTATTTAAGGCTAAATCAACCCATGCAACTGGATTAGGCTGTAAAGATATTCGTCCTTTTTCTGCTAAAAGTAGAGTTTCCCAGATACTAATTGGACTGAGCCAAAGTTCGGTTGTTGCTGCTGGAATGGTGGTTTGCAGTTGAGTAGATAAACGTTCGTTACCAAGCAAATACCAAAGCCAGATGTGGGTATCAAGTAATAGCTTCACTGGAGTGCTTCCCATGTGGTAGCAGGGATGACTGGAGCAATCACGTCTCCCAATATTTCACCGCTACCCTTCATTGCTCCAAATGCTGGGCGTTGGGGTTGAAGAGTGGCAGGATAAATAATCACTAAGGGTTCTCCGTCATGGGTGACGGTTAAGGGTGTTTTGGTGCGTTGTATTTCTGCAAATATTTGTTGGAGTGTTTTGGGTAATTCACTGGTAGTAATGTGTTCCATAGTATAGTTTAGCTCTTGTTCTTGCTTCTATTTTATAACCTTGGCGTTGATTAAGAACTACTAATTAGTCTCGTTTTTCCGGTGAGAAGTTCTTGCATCATCCCCTGTTTTATGGCTTTGTATTTATCGCGCTTTTTTTCTAATGCTTCAATTTCTGCATCCATGTCGCTGAGGACTTGAGCGATCGCTTTTTGTTCTTCAACTGAGGACAACTTAATTTCAATATTTTCAATCGTTTTAGCATTTAAACTGGGAACTCCAGAAGCCTCATTATAGGAATACCAATTAATTAAATTAAACCTATAAAAAATAAATTTTGGAAATGCGTTATTTAATATGTCTGTATAAAACAAAGTGTCTATCGTCCAAAATGGACTATCCATATATTGTGGAATATCAATAGTTCCCTTTCGTCCAATTAATACTGATGGTTTGTTATATAAGTAGGTTTTTGCCCTGCCAATTTCTCCTCCTGTAGCTAAAATTGGAAATTCTCCATTTTGGTCTACCACATGATGCTGACTTTTTCCATGTCGGACTTTTAATACGTCCCCTAACTTCTTCACATCCCACTCATCACTAAAACCCGGTAGGCGTTTCTTACCCGTGAGGATTTGCTGCATCGTGCTTTGCTTGATGTTGCGCTTTTTGGTGATGACTTGATCCAATGCTGTAATTAGGGTATCAAAATCACTTAGAGATTGTGCGATCGCTTTTTGTTCAGGAAGCGGGGGAATAGCACATAAAATTTGAACTAACGTATTTTTGGTTAATTTATATCTTCCAGCACCTTGGCGCGTTAAATGTCTTGTAATTTCTTTACGATAAAAGTAATAATAAAACCACTCAGTTAAATTTTTTGTGCCTTTGACTAAATGAGCATGATTATTAACATTAAATTTTCCTGATACTAATAATGTCATTGGTAAATCACGCCATTTGAGAAAGTGATCTCCATCTTCTCCAATTAACGCATATTTTCCTTCAATTCTATATTCATCTATATAACCCTGTATTTTTGTTGGTCCATAATATGGATAATCTCCTACTTTCTTTTTTCTAACTTCTTCACTAATTGGATAACGAAGGTTATTACAAATCTCAAAAGCTTCACCAACTGGTTGCACATCCCAATCTTCAGGAATAACCCCCAACTCAGAAACCTTAAAACCATCTGGAACACTCATAAACATCACCAAAAATTAAACAAAATGTAAAATCTATCTGCGTCTATCTGCGTTTATCTGCGTTCCATCTTTTTAATAGACATCACCAAACCATCCCCATTTTTTGCAAATGTCCCTCAACCAAACTTGTCAACCTATCCACCTCATTAGTCAACTCAAACAAAGGAGTATCATAACGTTCACCTAACTCCTGAATCCTTTGCGTCAACCGTTGCGAAATCCGATCCATCTCAGAATTAATTGCCTGTTTCAACATCGTCATCCACTTATCATCAACCACCAGAGTTTTAATTTCATCCTCTGTTAATTTCTTATATTTCTTTAACACCTGATTGTGTAAAGATTGGGTAGCGTCTTTAATTTTTTTATCAATATCTGCTGCTGCATCTATTAATTTTAGGTAGGATGTCAATACTTGTAATTCATCTAATTCATCAGCATCAGCAAAAAGAGGATTTTTTTTCAGTTCTTTAATCCGAATATTTATATTAGTTTTGGTAATTTTCCCACTATCATTAGTCACCTCTTCTAACAAACCTTCTTCACCTCCATATTCTTCCTGCATTTCTTCCTGCTGTCGGATAATTTCATCCTTTTGAGCTTCCAGTTTTTCAATTTCTGCCTGTTCAGATGGAAAATAGCGATTAATGATCAATTCTTCCGGTATCAGTTCACAGACATAATCTATAATTACGCCTTTTTTATTAGTTATGGGTGTGAGTTCCGCTTGCCAACCATCCTCAACTATGATATACACATCATCCCGCATTACTTCCAACCAATAAGTAAGCAGATGTTGATAAACATCATATTTATCTATTAACTTTTTTCCTGTAAATGCTGCTAGTAAATTCTCACCTAACTTATATATAATTTCCTTGGGTTTATCTCCCTGTTGAACAGCTTTTAATAATGATGTATGTTGATTTTTCCAAGTTGTAAAAACCTGCTCAATTTCCTGACTATATTTTATAAATTCAGGATGATGAAAAATACAATTTTTGACATCATTGGCAGCAACTTTTAGCTGTTGATATGCTGGGTTTTTCGTTGGTGCAAATAATTCTTGTTGTAAGTTCGGATAAACTTGCCAAAATTCCCCTAATGCCTCAATATCGCGCTGGGGTATCCCTCCCAACAAATGCGCTTCAATATCCTGAATATCTTCCTCTTCCTGACTATCAATATAACGGGGAATATTCAAGTTATACTCATTGTCTTTAATTTCCTGCAAAGAAACCATCCGCGAATATTTCGCCACCTCAAGCTGTTTGTTGAAAACATCAACAATTTTATGAATATCCTGCTCCTGCAAGCGGTTTTTATTGCCATCTTTAACAAATCCCTTGCTGGCATCAATCATAAAAATGCCTTGGCGATTTTCCGCATTTTCTTTATCTAAAACAATAATACAGGCAGGTATTCCCGTCCCATAAAATAGGTTTGGTGGTAGCCCAATAATCCCTTTAATAATGCCTTTGCCAATCAGTTTTTTGCGAATTTCACCCTCGACATTACCCCGAAACAGCACCCCATGAGGCAAAATAATCGCTCCTTTACCGTTGCTTTTCAGGGAGCGAACGATATGCAGCAAAAAAGCATAGTCGCCATTTTTAGCTGGGGGGATGCTATAGTCTTGAAAACGTTCAAATTCATCCTTAATCGGGTTAAAGCCTGTACTCCAAGCCTTTGAGGAAAAGGGCGGATTAGCCACAGCAAAATCGAAGGTTTTCAGTCCCCCATCCGGGTTTTTAAAGTAGGGAGTTGATAAAGTATTATCTTGCCAAATCTCCGCAGTAGGATGTCCATGTAGGATCATATTCATCCGTGCTAAGGCGTAGGTAGCGTTATCCATCTCTTGTCCATAGATGGTTAAGCCCTGTTCTGCTTCGTCCGCAGCTTTTAGTAACAATGAACCACTACCACAGGTGGGATCATAAATGGTCTGTTCTTGACTGGTAGTGGAATTAACACCAATCACTTTAGCAATCACGCGAGAAACTTCTGCCGGGGTGTAAAATTGTCCTTTGCTTTTACCTGACTGGGTGGCAAAGTTCCGCATCAGATACTCATAAGCATCCCCTAGAGACTTCCAAATAAAAAAATGTCCCAAAACTGATGCAGAAATTCTCTCTCTGTGTACTCTGTGCCTCTGTGGTTCGTTTCTTAGGATAATTTATTTCTTGGAAGTCTCCTAAAATATCATCACCATCAGCGCGGTTTTTACTAAAGTTCAGTGCTGAGTTCTCAAAAATCCCCACCAGGTTAGAAAGCCGGTCTTTCATTTCCTGGCCTTTACCCAGTTTGTCCGCATCATTAAAATCAGCATCATTAAAGATACCGCCTAAATCGTTAGCTTCGGCAAGTTTAGCGATGATTTTATTGATTTTGTCGCCGATTTCTTTATCACCCTTGAGGGCAACAATATCTTGAAAGCTGCCCCCAGTCGGCACTTCAATCAGGGCATCTGCCACACCTGCGTATTTGTCAGATACATATTTAACAAATAATAAAGCTAATACACAATTTTTATACTGCGAGGCATCCATCCCACCCCGCAGTTCATCACAGCTTTTCCATAACGAACTGTATAGTTCACTTTTCTTTATTGCCATTTTGTATCGTTTTGACCCCTACTTAATCCTACTTTGTCAGATGGACTTGATCATGTCTGACACCTTACCTTGCAGTTTTTACATTTTACAAAGAACCAATACCATACCACGTCCACAAGCCTCAACTTATATGTGGTTGAGGATATATCTTATATCGGAAGAGTTTAAATTCTGATATTTGTAACACTCATACACTATTGTGGCGGATTCTGCTGCTCTCGCTCCTCAACAGCCTTACTAACAATCCTCACCACAAGATTACTTATGGGACGGTCTTCTTCCTGCGCCCATCTGACTAAAGCCTCATGGATATCTTTAGGAAAGTATATCGAAGTTTGTACGCGATCGCTCTGATTCATTAACTCTAAAAGAATTTATCGCTAAACTATCATACCTCCACAACCTTGTTCTAAGGCTAAATAATGTTTAACAATGTTTGACAATGTTTTATGGTAAATTAAAAACATTGCCAAACATTAAATTAATGTGTGGCAATGTTGTATATATTTATTCTCTGGAAAGTCCATGCTATGAACGATTTGAGCGATATGACGGTATTAGCTTGTATTGATTTTGATAAATTACTGTGTTCACAAAGATACCAGCAGATTTTCCCTACAGTGCGACATTGCTGAAATTTTTGGAGAGCGATCGCTTCAAGGTGCGATCGTTATCTGACAAAGACAAATAAGTAATTAATTGTAATTACACAAAATAACAACTCATTGATTTTGTGGAGATTTTGTCAATATGAGCCGCAATAATAAGAAAAATTCGACGAATCCCATCATCAGAACTATAAGATGCCATCTCAATGCTAAAGAAGATGTACTTCGTCAAGTATGGGAAGAAATGACTCAAAAAAATACTCCTTTGATTGTCCAATTATTGGAGGATGTAAGTGAACAACCTGAATTTGACACCAAGAAAGAAACTGGAGAAATCAGCAAAAAAGAAATTACAGAATTACGTAAATCTCTAACAAAAGATTCAGATTTAGAAAAACAGTCAGGTCGTTTTCGCTCATCAGCAGACTCTTTTGTGCAAGAAGTTTATTCGGCTCTTGCGTCTCTTTTATGGTGATTGAGGATTGATGATAACAAAACCCTTACGGGACAAGGGTTATAAACAATTATTTCCATATTTTCAATGAAATGCCTACAGAATAAGGCTTTCAATGATTTTGAACCAGGTTTTCCATAAAAATAACCGAAGAACCGTTTATTCTTCATGGCTTACTTTATATAAAAAACGAATAAGGCAGAAAGAAGGTAAAGAATACTTTCTCAATAATATACTCAAAAGTGATGTTGAACTTCTAGTGTTTCAACCGTCCTATCCATAGGTGGTGGGTTAAAAGAAGATTTACTTTAGTGGCGGTTGTTGAACATAATTATTTAATGGACAAATGGAGAATAGGAGACTCGAACCCCTGGCCTCTGCGGTGCGATCGCAGCACTCTACCAACTGAGCTAATTCCCCTTAGTCGTGCTTAAGTCAAAAACTTTAGCACACCATATATCTTAACACTCAGGAAGGACAGATTTCACATCTTTTTCCAAAAAAACTTCCTGTACCTGCTGCAAATCCAAATCAATCAGATAATCAATCGTCCAATTAGCTTGACGGTGTAGCATCTGGAAGGGATAAGTATTTGCTACTCCCACCACTTGCATTTGGGCGCATTTAGCAGCTTGAATACCTGCGGGAGTATTTTCAAGCACTAAACATTCATCAGGTTGTAAATTTAATTCTGGATATGCCTGATTTAAGCGATAAACCGCCAGCAAATAGCCTTCCGGGTTAGGTTTATTGCTGCTGATATCATCCCCCGACACAATCACAGAAAAGTATTCAGCTAATTTAGCAGATGTTAATACAAATTCTATTTCCGAGGATAAAGCATCACTAACTAACGCCATTTTGAGATGACGGGAACGAATCTGAAAAATCACATCTTCAATTCCCGAATACAAAGGCAATTCTTCCAGCTTCTCCAATTCCAGCACATAAGCTTGAGCTTTGCGGGTAAGTAACTGCATCATATAAGCTTCCGTCACCACCCTACCACGACTTTTTAACAGATTTTGCAGATACGCGCGAGAGCCTATCCCTAAAAAGTTTTCACGTTCTTTTACCCGTTGAGGTTGAAGATTTTCCTGTACAAGAATCTCATCTATCAATTGGATATGAATTGATCCATCTTTAATAATGACACCATTAAAATCAAATAAAACTGCCTTTAAACTCATAGTGCAAACTGGAAACAATCCTCCAGATTATCAGAGTAAATTACCGGAATACATTTAAGATTAACCCATTTTTGAAGATATACAAGAGTCAGATCCCCGACTTCTTGAAGAAGTCGGGGATCTTGTTCCCACGGTGCAGGGCGCTTAATGTCAAGAAGTAAGGCAAAAAATGTCTATACTCTTGATGATTTAATCGAGCAAACACAGGGGGTAGAATGTCGTAAAGATACGGGAGTTTTAGATGAAATTCCTGCTGCTTATAAACCCATTGAACAGGTAATGGAAAACCAATCTGATTTGGTGGAAATTGTGGCAACTTTGAAACAAGTTCTTTGTGTCAAAGGGTAATTTGTCAGAATCAGGATATCCAGGATTTAAGGATGTACATGATTCAGCCTGTATTGTATAGGCTTTTATTTGTCTGAATCAGGATATCTAGGATTTAAGGATGTACGGGATATGAATTTTCGTGTTTAGTATGTGATTAAGCCTGTATTGTACTACAGGTTTTTTTCTGAAAAGCCAGAAAACCGAGTACCAGGTATGATCGTGGAAAATTACCTGTTTACAATCCTTAATAATTTTCTGTACCCCTTAAATGTTACACTCTACAAGTCTCGACGCGAGATAATACACAGAGGTCACATCAAATCTAAAACTTAGAAGCAGAAGGGACGAGCAGTTAAGGACGGGGAGGTTGCCTTCTGGTGATTTCTTGTCAGAAGTAATATCTGTGTAGTACAACCAGTCCCCTCCTTTTCTCCATCCTACCTTGTCTCCGAACCTGTCCCAGATGTCTGGGTTACGTTTATTTTTTTTTGTTCCACCGAGACTTTGATAAATGCGTTTCTGAACAGAAAAACCAAATTTACCATCACTGTATTTTACCCACAACTGGTCAATTGTACGAAGGTCTTCACAGGGAAAATTACTAATATTTTCACAATCTAAATAACCTTCTTCTTCTCGGTTCACTACCGCTGACATTACTCGTAGTGTTTCCGCATCCGCTCCTTTCCAGTTCTTTGCAAAGAGTAAATCTTGTAATTTAGTATAATCCTGTCCTACTGCTGACTTGAGTTCTATCCCGCGCATTGGTAAAGCCAAAGGAATGGGGGGAAAGTCAACAACATTAACTGATTTTATGGAGTTTTTAGTAAACTGGATTGCTTGATCATTAACTTCTTCTAACTGATCTTCTAACTGGGCTTTTCCTGTTCTTAAAACAGCCTCATTTACCTGAGCAAATTGCTGTGGATTTAGAAGAATATATTCCACATCAGCAATTTGTTTAGAAATCTGCTGTGAGCGCTCCCAAAGACCTTGCAATACCCGTGTTTTCTTTTGCAAAGTCATCATATCGATCGCTTGCATTGCCGTAGGAAAAGATAGCAAATCGTGATAAGGTTTGCAAAGTACCTGCAAAATACTCGCCGATTTTCGCACCGAATCCGGAAAATTGACTGCACATTCTAGAGCATCTGTGGGAGTTGTCACCAGCGCCCCAGCACCACCTGTGCGATAACAACGAGCTTCAATTCGCACATTGCTATATTTTGCTAGGTTGGCAAATCTAGACTTTATTTCAGCTTTAGCATCAATAGAAACAACATTGCTATAGGAAATTTGGGCGCTCAGTTCCGCATCCATTTTTTCCTTAGTTTCCCTATCACTAGAAATAATCTCAATGGTACTAACAAATTCACCACCTGTAATTATTCCAGAGATATATTCATAACCCGCCCGCCGATAAAATTCATCTATTCCATTTTGATTGATAAACTTAATTATTCTGGGACTCAAATCAACAATCTTCAAGTTTTTCTCAATGTCGCGGACTTTGACATATAGCACGGAAAAGGTAGAATATTCGTTAGATTTTTGGCTCAATTCACTCACAGCTTTGGCTTTCACAGAACCACTTCCCTGAAACCAGGAAGCGTTCAGATTTGCCTCAAAATCAATTCCTAAGACGCTACTCAGTTCAGCACTAGATGTGACTCGTTTGAATAACAAATCGGCTGTTTGTCCAGTCTGCCCACCAGCGGCAACTAAGTCTCCATAATCCACATAGGTATCGTAAATCTCACCTGTGAGGGGATTGTAGCCCATAGCCACATCCATGCCGGCACAATAATCTCTGATGATAGGCATAAAATTTGTAACCTGTGTGGTGATAAAGGGTCAAGTATTACCAGTGTTGATCATAGCTGTGTCCACAGCCTGAATTTTGACAAGTGCTGGCATTACCTTCATATTTTTGACAATAACAGCCACTATAGGAGCAACTTCCATAACCGCAACGCAGTTCTTCCAGCAGCGTTTTCTGCAAAATACTTGGGAATACTACAGCCTGTTTTCTGTTGATTACGGATTTCTGTGCCGGGATTTGTTTATTTTTTGTAATCACGATATTCCACAACCTTGTAAAATTACGTTTACTTGTAATTATACCCAAAATGGACGCATCTTTAAATTAAACTTAACGTAAAACCCATAGCCTTGATTTGTAGGTTGGGTTGTGGAACGTGAACGTTCGCGAAGCAATTAGCATGAAACCCAACGCATTTGTTGGGTTGCGCTGTCGCTTAACCCAACAAAGCAGAAAATTGACAAGATATTGTTTGTCCAATTTATTTTCCAGGTAAATCTGCCACTTCCCCAGCGCTCACCATTGCCCGATAAAGTAAAGCACAAACATCGGCTCTAGTGGCAACTTTTTTAGAATTTAGCAATTTCTTATTGGGATAATTAGTAATTACATTATTTTCTGTTAAAGCGGCGATAAAATTCCGATGTTCGTTTCTAATACTAGAAGCATCACTATAAACTGAAAGAATATTTTCTGTTGAACCAGTAAATTTATAATTCAATCCTTTGGCTAAAGTTATTAAAACATCTAGGCGATTCAGCTTTTGTGTGGGGTTAAAGTTTTTGCTGTTGAGAATAGTAAAAAAGCCCATTTCATAAGCTTCTCGAATGGCATCATAAGCCCAATATCGCTTAGGAACATCTTTAAAATTAATTGCTTCTCGAACTTTACTTTTAATAAAAACTTTTTGCAATAATGCTGCTAATTCGGCACGAGTTACTGGTGCATTTGGACGAAAAGAATCATCAGGAAATCCGCCAATTACTTCCATTGCAGCCAATTCAGAAATATATTCTTTAGCCCAATAGTTTTTAGAGATATCAGAAAATGAGACTTGAATACCCTTACCTACACCTATTGTCCGATATTCACTTAATAATTTGCCCAGTTCAAAACTGGAGTTGTCCTGAATTGGAGTCAACTTTACCAAACTACTAGGATTAGCAGTTAAGGCTTTTGCTAAGTTAGAATCAAAGGCATTGACAGATTTACCTGCTACAGCAAAATCACCTTCGCTAAAGGAGGTAGGATAAACGCCAGTGGTGGCAACTTTAGCAAATCCTGCGGCTTGATATTGGACAATATTGATCTTTTCCGAACTATTCAGGAAAGTAACTTTTTGGTTATTAACTTCCGTGAAGTAGTCATAGGCATTGGTATTATCAACAATGCTATCATTATTGGCATCAAAACCATAAAAGGTGCGGACTACTTTGTTTTCTGTGGGATTAGCAGATAAAATCAGGTTAACCGCCGTATTTTCCGGCAAACAAACAAATTCACTGTAACCAATAAAGCGATTACTGGTATCATACAAGCGGATGACGATGCGATCGCCTAATTTAAACCCTTTAACAAACTTAGCCTTTTGCTTAATCTTATATTTATAATCACCTAAAAACCTTTCTTGCCGATATTTATTACCATATTTACTCTTGATAGAAATCCGGGCAATTACTTCTTTGATTGTTCCCCCAGGTTGCCATATATAAAGCGTGAATGCTGATTTCTTCTCTGGTGAAAAACTCGTATTCACGGGAATATCAATTGCTTCACCCTCAGATTGTCCCACTAAAAGTTGCATTTGTGGAGAATTCCCTAATTTTGATGCAACTGGGGAAGAAAGTCTTGATACTGCTAATGCAGAAAATATTGGCGATAATGCGACAACAGAAACGGTTGCAACAACCAGCTTACTCCAACTTAAATTAATGGGATTCATATATTTTATCTCGCACCTGGCCAATGGACTAATGTTCTCTAGATCAAAAATTTCTAATGCTAGTGAACCGTACTGGTAACACAGGGCATTTTATATTACTTTTGTCAAAGAAGCAAAAAGGAGACAATTACCCATTACCAGTCTCAATGTGAACAAGCTGTTATACACGGCAGAATTTACAAAATAAATGTAATTATTAACACAGTTTAATTTTATGGATTTTGCGTAGGTAACGGTAGAAAAACAGCAGGTGAAAGATGAAAAAACTCTGCTAACTCTTGGATATGACTGACAGTGAGTTGGCTTTTTTCTGTTAGGATATCTAACACCATAGATTCTGTCTTAAATACAGGAATCAAATCTTTTTGATGAAAGCCATATTCTTCCATAAGAGCTTTGAGCAATTCTATTCCATAAATATCAGGAACTGGTTCTTTTGTTTGCTCGTATTCGTACACTAAAGTACCAAGTAAATCAAGATAGTCTTGCTCATCTGGTGTTAATGGAGTATGGTCTAACAGAGAATCAATTACATTTTGAGTAGCAAGCAGTTCCTCATCAGATTTGATAGGTCTAGGAGGGAAAGTTTGTAATAATTTAATGTAGCTTGGCGCTTTATCTGAGGTCTTAATCATAATTTTTACCTTAACACCCGTTACAGCCGGTGATGCTTTTATTAATAGCATGGCCACGCAAGCTATCAAAATCTTAAACTTTGCGTCTTTGCGCCTTTGCGCGAAATATAATTCGTACCGTAGTAATATCACATCCAAAATACCAAAAATCTCACGCCCAAACACAAAGCCACTCAAAATCATCTTTGCGCCTTTGCGCCTTTGCGTGAGACATTATCTTACTACAACCACCGAGCCGCATCCTTAGCGTGGTAAGTCAAAATCAAATCAGCACCAGCCCGTTTAAAGCCAGTCAAAGTTTCCATAACCACACGCTGCTCATCAATCCAACCATTTAAAGCCGCAGCCTTCACCATTGCATATTCACCAGAGACATTGTAAGCCGCCACAGGTAAATTAGTAGCTTCTTTGACGCGCCAGATAATATCCATATATGCTAAAGCTGGTTTTACCATCAGCATATCAGCACCTTCAGCAATATCCAACTCAATTTCTTTCAGGGCTTCGCGGGCGTTACCGGGGTCCATTTGGTAAGTGCGTCTATCGCCAAATTGTGGTGTTGAGTCCGCTGCATCTCTAAATGGTCCATAATAAGCCGAAGCATATTTAGCAGCATAAGACATAATGGGGATATCTTCAAATCCCGCCTCATCCAAACCTGCGCGAATTGCTTGAACAAAACCATCCATCATCCCCGAAGGTGCGATAATATCTGCACCTGCTTGAGCTTGAGAAACTGCGGTTTTCTTTAATAATTCTAAAGTTGGGTCATTTAATACTCTACCTGTTAAATCACCAACTTGTAAATAACCACAATGTCCATGACTTGTATATTCACATAAACAAGTATCAGTCATGACAATTAAATCAGGAAGGGCATTTTTAACTGCGGTTGCTGCCTTTTGAACAATGCCACAATCATGCCACGCCCCGGTAGCATCTATGTCTTTATCTGCCGGAATTCCAAATAAGATAATTGCGGGAATTCCTAAGTCATAAACCTCTTTAGCTTCTTCAACAATCTTATCTACTGAAAGTTGATAAACACCGGGCATAGATTTAACTTCCTTGGCAATACCTTCTCCTGGTACGGCAAACAATGGATAAATCAAATCGTTAGTAGTTAAAACGGTTTCACGTACCATACGGCGTAATTGGGTATGGCTACGCAGACGACGAGGACGATGTATAGGAAACATAAATTTTTATCACTGATTTGACGGATTTAATGATTTCACGGAATGAAGGATTGTATTCGTAAATAAAAAGGAGTTTAAATTCCTTTCTAAACGCGAATAGTGTGCCGTAGGCAAACTGTTTTTTCACTGAATGTAACAAAAAACAATAAGATGGACACAGAATAAAGCGTCACAAAAGCAAGTTTGTAGCTGGCTCTATTCAGACAAACTACAAGCAGTGCTTTAACTGTCTTTTGCCCTGCTGTTGATGAAGCTGTGGGGCAATTTTATATTTTACAACTTGATAGACATTTGCTTATAACAAATTTGCAAAAAACAATCTTAAAAAATCATGCAATTAATTTTGGTAAGTTGTTTAATCAAAAGTCTATGATTAATTAAATTACCATATTTTCCCTGATTTGATCTAAAGAACTCGAAAAATAAACGGATAACGACAAGGTTGATCAGGATTGCTAAAAACACCAATTAGCGCCCAAATTGTCAATCCCCAGTGGAGGATATAACCTAAACCTGCGAGTGGAAACAAGATGAATAATGGTACAATCAACCAACCAATCAGAAAAAACAATGCCCCCAGAATTGCTCCATATAACCAAACGTTAAAATGGAAATTGATAGATTCCTTGGCATTGTCTTTAACAACAGGATCATCTGATACAAATAGTATGGCTATAGGTAAACCAATGGAGACAATGGTGGTGCTAAAAAAAATTGCTCCATGACATAATGCTGATAATAATTTACGTTTATCGCTGTCGTACATTGTTTGCTCCTATTCAATTCTAGTTAATTATTATATCAAACATGAGTGCCGCAAGCATCGCACATTCCCTCAACTGTCACTTCATACCGTTCTACTTTTAACCCCTGTCGCAGTTGACTAACATCAATATTCGGGAAAGTATTCCAGTTGATATCTTCAATCGCGCCACAGCAGTTACAGCGGAAATGATGGTGGGGGGCAACGTTAGCATCATAACGAGATACACCTTCCTCTAATAGCACTTCTCGCACCAAACCCGCCTCTCGCAGTGCCTGGAGTGCCGCATATACGGTAGCTTGAGAGGAAGTGGGTGCTTCTTGATTCAAGTCCCTCAGAATTTGATCAACTGTCGGGTGATCTTCTCTGGCTAATAGGTTGGCATAAACGCCAAATCTTTGGGGGGTGACTCGCAACCCTCTATTTTTCAGGGTTTTGATAATATCATTAGCTTTTGGCTGCATAGGATTTACTTAGTTATATAAAGATATAAGCCCTTATTATAACTTTTCCTTTTTAAGAACTAAACTTTTTTAAAAAATACATTATAAAATAAGTATTTATAACTATTGACTAATTCCTAAATCAGAATTATTCTGATTTACGAGATAAGCTACTGATGCGCTAAGCAAAAGCAGCAGCACGAGTTAAAATCTTCCATCTAAGAAAGAGGTATTTATGACTGTTATTACTCACGTTCCAAATGTAGTATTCAAGACTCGTGTACGGGATGAATCTATAGGTGGACCCAATCCTTACACTTGGAAAGATTTAACCACACAAGAAATTTTTGCCGGTAAGAAAGTAGTATTATTCGCTCTCCCCGGTGCTTTCACTCCTACCTGTTCTTCTACACATTTACCTCGCTATGAAGAACTATTTGAGGAATTCAAAGCGCAAGGTGTTGATCAAATCATTTGTTTGTCAGTTAATGACGCATTTGTAATGTTCCAATGGGGTAAACAACAAGGCGCTAAAAATGTTTTCTTGTTACCAGATGGTAGCGGAGAATTTAGCCGCAAAATGGGAATGTTAGTTGATAAATCTAACATCGGTTTTGGTATGCGTTCTTGGCGTTATGCAATGGTTGTTAATAACTGCGAAATTGAAAAAATGTTCATTGAACCTGGTTTTCAAGACAACGCTGGTGATGACCCCTTTGAAGTATCTGATGCTGATACCGTTCTTGCTTACCTCAAAGGTGTAGAACGTCCTGCTGCGATCGCACCCCGTTTAGCATTTGTTGGTTAATTACTAAGCAGGTTGGCGTTGAAAATTGTCGTTATAGCAAGGCAATAGGCAATAGGCAAGAGTAAGAGGATGTTTGAAAGGTTTTTAATGTATAAACAAACCCCTCTGGTAAACCTCTCCAGTATTAAATGTTATTCCTTTTCCCTCTCCTTTTAGGAGAGGGTTAGGGAGAGGTGCGGGGAGATGCTTTGAAACCACCCTTCCAGCTAAAAAAAGTTTTTCTGCTTCCCTCTCCTTTTGGGAGCTACGGTGTACACACAAGTTATCGAATCACCATTATTTCTCAAATTACCCCACCCTAACCCTCCCCGATGCTTTGGGGAGGGAACAGAAAGAAACTTCCACCTTTTGATAGAGGTTGATAGTTTTTAATTCATCTAAGGCAAGAGAAGTTACTGTTATGAAACTTCTTTTGCTTTTTTGTTTTGATAGACAAAAAGTTGGTAATTCTGTCCATTAAATCAGATATAAGAACTTGAATTTAGCCTATAAAAAACGAAAATACAAGAGAGGGAATGTTAAATTTATAGCTTTATTTTATCCCAGCTTAGATTGGGAAAGGAGAACCAATTATGCCGATAACCGTCTCTGATATATATCCTCTGGGTAGGGAACAGATTTTCAATGATCTCAGCATTGAGGAATTGACGAATATTATAGGTGGTTACAGAAGCCGACGCGGAAATTATCGGTCTACAGAAACCCCATTACCTCTTAACATAGATACTCAACTTCAAGACTGGAGGACAGAACTCAATACAATGATGGATGATCTCAGACAACGATTCGATACTTAAGAAACATAGCAATAATTGAACATTTTCCTAAAAATCGTGTGTTTTCATGCTTATGAACAGCTAACACACGATTTTTTCTATGATTTAAATTAAAAATACCATCTTCAGGAAAAGAGAAGATACTTTTGTCTTTGAATCTATACCTAATAAGTAATGGGACAGAATTAATTACACAATTGATTTTTCTGTTCCCTGTTCCCTGTTCCCTCTCTCAACGAGTGAATTTAATTTTGTCCGACTACTTATTTTATTAATAAACAGACTCAACTCATTTAATTATGTCTTTTTTAACTAGGTTTAAGCCTTGATTTTCACTAATTTTATGAATAAAAATTAAATCAGCAGTTAAGAGAAGGCACAAACCCAGCTTAACTGCTTTTCGCAAAGCATCAATTGATTGATGATTAATCTAGGAGGAAAGAAATCATGGCTAGTATCAAACTTTCTCGATTACAAGGTAACGGTTCTGAATTGTTCCAAGATTCCGAAAGCTTTTTAAACGAAATGAATGATGTAGATACCATTTCTATTCAAGGTGGTAGCGGTTCTGGAATCCATGATTTAGTACACTACAGTATTAAAGGTAAGGAGTTTGTTTTGTTAGGCTTTGCTATTGATAACGTTGTATCTCTAGCTAAATCATTTAGCTACAGCAATCACTAACTATAGTCATTAAAATACCTGAGATGAATAAGTAATTTTATATTACTTATTCATCCCATAAAAATCTGGTTAAGTTAAGGATTTATCGCCCTAATTCCTCTATTTTTTCAGGGGAATTAGGATTACCGATAAAAAAACAAGCTTAACTGCTTTTCGCAAAGCATCAATTGACTGATGATTAATCTAGGAGGAAAGAAATCATGGCTAGTATCAAACTTTCTCAATTACAAGGTAACGGTTCTGAATTGTTCCAAGATTCCGAAAGCTTTTTAAACGAAATGAATGATGTAGATACCATTTCTATTCAAGGTGGTAGCGGTTCTGGAATCCATGATTTAGTACACTACAGTATTAAAGGTAAGGAGTTTGTTTTGTTAGGCTTTGCTATTGATAGTGCTGTATCTCTGGCTAAATCATTTAGCTACAGCAATCACTAACTATAGTCATTAAAATACCTGAGATGAATAAGTAATTTTATATTACTTATTCATCCCATAAAAATCTGGTTAAGTTAAGGATTTATCGCCCTAATTCCTCTATTTTTTCAGGGGAATTAGGATTACCGATAAAAAAACAAGCTTAACTGCTTTTCGCAAAGCATCAATTGACTGATGATTAATCTAGGAGGAAAGAAATCATGGCTAGTATCAAACTTTCTCAATTACAAGGTAACGGTTCTGAATTGTTCCAAGATTCCGAAAGCTTTTTAAACGAAATGAATGATGTAGATACCATTTCTATTCAAGGTGGTAGCGGTTCTGGAATTCATGATTTAGTATACTACAGTATTAAAGGTCAGGAGTTTATTTTGTTAGGCTTTGCTATTGATAACGTTGTATCTCTGGCTAAATCATTTAGCCACAGCAATCACTATAGTCATTAAAATACCTGAGATGAATAAGCAATATGAAATTACTTATTCATCCCATAAAAATCTGGTTCAGTTAAGAATTTATCACCCTAATTCCTCTATTTTTTAGGGGAATTAGGATTACTGATAAAAAAACAAGCTTAACTGACTTTCGCAGAATATCAATTGACTGATGATTAATCTAGGAGGAAAGAAATCATGGCTAGTATCAAACTTTCTCAATTACAAGGTAACGGTTCTGAATTGTTCCAAGATTCCGAAAGCTTTTTAAACGAAATGAATGATGTAGATACCATTTCTATTCAAGGTGGTAGCGGTTCTGGAATTCATGATTTAGTATACTACAGTATTAAAGGTCAGGAGTTTATTTTGTTAGGCTTTGCTATTGATAACGTTGTATCTCTGGCTAAATCATTTAGCCACAGCAATCACTATAGTCATTAAAATACCTGAGATGAATAAGCAATATGAAATTACTTATTCATCCCATAAAAATCTGGTTAATTTAAGATTTTATCATCCTAATTTCCATTAAATAACAGGGGATAAGGATCTTAGATAACTGACGAAACCAGATTAAATAATCAATTAATATCTGGTGTTTGCTTACACTTTACGGCTATGACAATTTTATAATTAGTGGGTATTAAGCAAATGGCAAGAATTACAATTTCCGATTTAAACACAACCCAAGAAAAATTATTAATTCATGAAATTAGTAGTATAGAATCTGTTTCTATAGTTGGGGGAAATAGGGGTAATTTTCATGAATTAGTCAAGTTCGGAATTAAGTCTATGGAGTTCATTTTATTAGCCTATGCTATAGATTCTATTTCCTATTTAGGAAGTTCATTTAATAGCAATTATTAAACCTCATCTTCTATGCAATCAGCCTATATTTTGTTAATTCGCCAACCCATTGTTAACTAATCTTTCATGTAAAGCTATGCCACTTCTCATAAGTTCTACCAACGTTTTTGACTACTTGGTTAATCGGGGAATTTGTCCCCCACAAGATGAATCATTAAGCAAAATTGAGTTAAAACCAGCTAAAAACTTTAATTTATTAGTCAGTTTACCACAGGAACGTCAAATCTTAGTTAAGCAAGAGCGTCATGATCGAGATGGTAAGACTTTAGGTGAATTTAAAGAAGAATGGAGAATTCATGATTTTTGTCAAAAATTCCCAGAAATAAATCACTTACGTTCATATTTATCAGAAGCAATTCATTTTGATTTAGAAAACTCCATTATGGTGTTTAACTATCTAAATGAATATCAAGATTTGGCAGAATTTTATGCCAAAGATCAGGTATTTTCTCCTGAAATTGCTCAGTTACTTGGTACGATGCTGGCAAAAGTTCATCGTTCAACGATAGAAAATAAAAATTATCAAAAGTTCTTTAAAAATTCTCTAGAGGGTGCAAATTTGAGCAAAGGATTAGATAGAATTACACCACAAATATTCGGTAATCTTCCTGCTGATGGATTGAAATTTTTTGCTCTCTATCAACGTTACGATAATTTAGGAAAAGCAATTGCAGAATTAAATCAGGCTTTTATGCCTTGTTGTCTAACTCATAATGATCTTAAACTCAATAATATTCTTTTATCTTTGAATTGGGAAACAGAAATTGAAGAGAAATTACCTGGAAATAAAAATATTCTCAGACTGATTGATTGGGAAAGAGGTGATTGGGGAGATCCTGCTAATGATTTAGGAACAATAATCGCCAGTTATCTGCAAATTTGGTTATATAGCATAATCGCTAGTAAAACTATACCTATTGAAGAATGTTTGCGTTTAGCGGCTATTCCGTTATCAATGATTCAACCTTCTTTATCAGCATTAGTTACTGGTTATTTAGCTAACTTTCCAGAAATTTTAGAAGTTCGTCCAAACTTCTTGCCATTAGTGATGCAGTTTAGCGGTTTAGCCTTAATTAGAGCTATTCAAGCTAAACTGCAATATGAGAAAACTTTCGGTAATTCAGGTATCTGTATTCTTCAAGTTGCTAAGAGTTTATTATGTCGTCCCCAAGCATCTATTTCCACAATTTTAGGAATGGAATTTTCAGAAATAATCTCTAAAAATTTATCTCTTGCTTAAATAAGGAAACCCTATATGCAAGTATTAGATTCTCTAGATAGTCAACTTTTTCAACTACCACAGGAATTACAAACATCTCTGCAAAATATTGCTAATTATCTGGAAATTGAATCATTTTATGCTATTAAGCACCCAGAATATAACTTATTAGCATTACCAGAATCAGTTATTTCTCGCTTTCAAAATTTACCATTGGATATTCAAAATAAACATTTAAGTATCCAATTACGTAATTTTCTCTACAGTGCTTATTATAATGGTTCTTGGCATGACTCTAGCAATGCCGATTCCCAGGATAATAATTTAAGTAATAATAGCTTATTTGGCATAGATTTAGCTTTCTATGAACGACTACATACAAGTAATAAAGGCACAGGCTATTGGAGTAAAAATTGGCTGGTAGTTAATGAAGAAACTGATGGATCTTTGGCGGTTCATAAAAATGGTTTGACTTTGCATATTGAGCGTGATTTATATTTATCACAGATTGATAAATATGCTACTCTTGGTAACTTAGTGTCCATCAAAATGCCTAAAAATCTAGTTCAAAATGGATTTTATATGGCAGTGTCTAATTTAGGAACTCAAGACAATCAAGATATTGTCAGAATCTACTTTAATGTATCACCAGAAGGAGCAGCATCAGTGATGGATAATGTGACTAGAGAGTTCAATAATATGCAAGTTGCGTTCTCTTTTAAAGCTCTATATAATCCTGATGAATATAAACGTTATGATTCAGCAGTGCTTTATTTCAGTAAGCATCACTATAAAACTATTCATCCTATACTGCAAAAGATATATTTAGAAAATCGAGACAGTTTTTCTCAAGAAGTACCTTTGTTTACTAAGCCACTGGCACCGGGATTAAGTTGTGCTGAAGAACCAGAAGATAAATTTGGTGAAAAGGAAAGTTTTGGTACTAATCGTTGTCAAATGATTGCTAATGGTTTAATTGCTGCTTGGCAAGGGGGGAATAATCATCCTGAAAGTCGTATGAAAGCTATTTTTGAACAATTTGCATTACACAAAATTAAGCTAGAATATCCTTATCTTAATGCCCACTCAGAAGATATTTATACTCCCTTGAATTACTAAGATCCAAGATCCCCGACTTCTTAGAGAAGTCGGGGATCTAAAATTTTAACTAGCTTCACTAAATATTTCTATTGGGGAAGGAGGAGAATTTATTTGATCTCCTAATGTGGCGACAATTTCTAATTTATTAATTTGCTCTTTTAACCAATTAGTAAATAAATCTCCGAGAATAGCTACGCGCATTTGTTCATTCAATTCGGGGGCAATGATTTCTTCAACTATAATGATATGGACTCCTTTGGGTGTAACGACTGGTTTAATAATTTCTGGGGGATTAGCTGCAAAAACTGCGGCAGCGATTTCTGGTCGAAAATCACTGCGTTTGCGGATACCTTGATATCCTCCAGCGCGACGAATTTCGGGATTTTCGATATATTGACGAGCCACTTCTTGAAAACTAATTTCTCCTTCTTGGAGGGCATAAAATATTTCTAAAGCTAGATCTTCATCATCTAATATGACTTCATAGGTGACTACTCCGCTATAATCAAGTTGGTGAGCATAAAAGAATGGTTCAACTTTCTCGGCAAATAAATGATGAGCTAATTTTGCCGATAGGAGATTAATGTTGGCGATTTCTTCAAAGTTATCTAAGGTAAGATGATGTTTTTGTAACCATTCCCAGGTGTCTTCTGCTTTAATCAGGTTGTTAACTAATCGTAAACTATCTGCGGTTTGTTGTAATTCTGCTATTTCGATGGTAATGCCTTCTTTTTGGGCAGTTTCTGTAATAATTGTTCTGGTGGCGATCGCTTCTAATAAACTAGGAATTTGACAAGATATTTTGAGGTGATAAATAATATCTTCTTTGGATATTTTTACAATATTGGACATAATTTAATCTCCTGAATTTACTGAATTTATTAAAAATTCTTTTTTCTTGCTTAAATAAGTTATTAGCGTATCTATCATATTTACCTAATATGTTATTTTTTTATCTCTATCTAATGATACTTTTAATATTTTTGATAATTTATAGCCACAAAACAAGATCCCCGACTTCTTAAAGAAGTCGGGGATCTAAATTTTTAACCGAGAGAAACAGTTAAACTTCCAGGTTTAGCTAAATCACCAGTTAACACCACACCCCGATTATTAGTGTGTAAATGACGGAGAATTTTGTAAATTGCTTCCACTTCTTCAGCAGCGCCGGACATATCTGCAAGTTCAGAAATAGAAAGTGCTTTTTTCTGGGTTTGCAACACTTCTAAAACTCGTTTTTGTAAATCCAGAATCACAGCAGCGGCTTTTTTACCAGCTTCCACACCTGGTTGATGATAAGCATTGACATTTACTAAACTGGCATATAAACCTACAGCCCGTTCATACAATGCAATTAACGCGCCAACTGTGCGAGCATTAACTTGAGGAATGCTGACTGTAATCGAATCGCGGTGATTCTCATGCAATGCTTGACGAGTTCCCAACAAGAAACCACAGAGATAATCACCAGTAGTCACACCAGGATCAACTTCTACGGATTTTCCTTGACGATCTTCCAAAACTTCAATCAAGGTTGCAAAGAAGTTGGGGACACCTTCGCGCAATTGTTGCACATAAGCGTGTTGATCGGTTGAACCTTTGTTACCATAAACTGCAATCCCTTGAAATACAGTTTTCCCATCTAAATCTTTTTCTTTACCCAAAGATTCCATGATCAGTTGTTGCAAATAGCGACTAAATAGCAACAGGCTGTCTTTGTAAGGGAGGACTACCATATCTTTTTCACCTTTGCCATTTCCAGAGAAATACCAAGCAAGGGCTAATAAAGCGGCTGGGTTGTTTTTGAGATTGGGGACGCGGGTGGCATCATCCATTTCTTTTGCACCATCTAGCATGGCACGGATATCAATGCCCTGTAATGCCGCAGGTACTAGCCCTACAGCGGACATTTCTGAGGTACGTCCACCTACCCAATCGTACATGGAAAACCGGGCTAACCAATTTTCAGCTTTGGCGACTTGATCCAGGTTGCTATCTTGTCCGGTAATAGCGACTGCATATTTAGCAAAGTCTAATTTTTTGGCTGTGTAGGCTTGTTTAACCTCAATCATGCCGTTGCGAGGTTCGGGTGTGCCTCCAGATTTGGAAATGACTAATACCAAAGTTGTGGCTAGTTTATCGCCAAGTTGGGCAAGAACCCGATCAATTCCGGTGGGGTCGGAATTGTCTATAAAGTGAATTTGTAGGGGTGGTAGGTCGGGGGATAGGGCTTGGGTGACAAATTGGGGACCCAAGGCTGAACCACCAATACCAATGGAAATGATATCTGTAAAGCGGCATTCCTTGGGGGGATGAATTGCCCCGGTGTGTACCTGGTCGGCAAAAGCTTCGATTTGTTCTAAGGTTTGAACTATTTCTTGGGTGAGTTCGGGGGTGGGGGCTAAATCTGGATTCCGCAACCAGTAATGTCCTACCATGCGGTTTTCGTCGGGATTGGCGATCGCCCCTTTTTCTAATTCCACCATATCCGCAAACGCTTTGTCAAACTTAGGCTGCAATGATGCCACAAACCCATCATCAAACCGCATTCGACTAATATCTAGATATAGTCCTAATCCTGGATGAAAATACAACCAGTCCTGGTATCGTTGCCAAAGTACCCTAGAATCCATAGGGAAATCTCAAATAAAGTGTTGGTCAAACACAAGTTTAATGTATGCTTTTGGCGATCCCTGCTTTGTCTTATACAGTTTTTAATAGAATAACGGATATAGAGGGGTTTCAGTTTACATTGCGTTACATTAACGGCTGATAACTGACAACTCAAACATGACAAATGACAAGTAACTAAATTATGATCGAATACCTGATTTTTCTCGCTATTTCTACCGCCACCTTCGCCCTGTTCGGACTAGGACTCAATCTCCAATGGGGTTTTACCGGTTTAATTAACTTTGGTCATATTGCTTTCATGACTTTGGGTGCGTATACGACGGTTTTATTAAGTCTCAAGGGCGTACCGTTACTGCTATCGGCGGGAATCGGAGCAGTTGTTGCCGCAATGCTTGGTTTAGTAATTGGCTTTGCAACTTTGCGGTTACGCGAAGACTATCTTTCAATTGTCACCATTGGTACAGGTGAATTAATTCGATTAATAGTCAATAACCAAGATTTACCTGTAGGTAATACGTGGATATCGGGATCTTTCGGTGTGCAAAGTTATGTTATCCCTTTATCAACAACTCCCAATTTATTTTTCCGGTTGGTAATGATTGGAGTATTAACTTTATTAGCAGGAATCACATTATTTTCTCTATGGCGTTGGGTGCGAACTGCTCAAATTTCTGCAAGTAATAATATAGTTAGAAATAGTAGTATTCAACAAGAATTTACCTCTCGGTTAATAGTCGGAATTGCTTTAGGGTTATTAACTGCTGCAATTTATATTTCTGGTGTTATTGGACTGTATAATTATAATCCCAAAGCCGGGTTAATGTTGTTCATATTATTAATTTTAGCTTTTGTTTTTTGGCGGTTGGAAATTTTAGTGCGATCGCCTTGGGGAAGAGTGCTAAAATCTATTCGTGAAGATGAAGAAATTCCCAAAGCCTTAGGCAAAAACGTTTTCTCCTATAAACTACAATCATTAATGTTAGGTGGGGGAATTGCGGGGATTGCTGGAGCATTTTTTGCCTGGCAACTAGGCGCAATTTACCCCGATAACTTCCAACCCCAACTTACCTTTGATGCCTGGATTATGGTAATTTTAGGTGGTTCTGGCAACAATCTGGGAACTATTTTAGGTGCAGTCATTTTCTTTACCTATGATGCCCTCACTAGGGAATTTTTACCCAAAATTGTCCCTTTAGATGTAGAACGGATTGGTGCATTTCGGATCATGTTTATTGGCTTACTTTTAATGGTGTTGATGATTTGGCGACCTCAAGGTATTTTAGGGAAAAAGGAGGAACTGACTCTTGGTAAATAATTAGAAATTTGTGATGTTAAAATAGTTGATACAAGCCGTTTATGGGAGGAATAGCCATGATAGTTGCAACTGCTAACAAGATGACTTTTGAGGAATTTCTTAATTATGACGATGGGACAGATAATTTATATGAATTTGAGAACGGAGAATTAATTCCTATGCCTTTAGAAAGTGAGCTAAATCGGCGCATAGCAATGTTTTTAGTTGCCTATTTTCTGCAATTGGGTATTCCCTATTACCGCTTGAGTATGAAAACAGAAATTGCTGTGAATAGTCGCCAGGTGGGGGTGCGTGTTCCTGATTTGACGGTGTTTTCTGAAGAATTAGCTCAAGTGATGCAGGGGGCTACACGCTCGCTGATTTTAATGGATATGCCGCTGCCTTTGCTGGTGGTTGAGGTAGTGAGTCCAAATCAGGAAAATCGTGATTATCGTTATAAGCGTTCTGAGTATGCGGCGCGGGGAATTACTGAGTATTGGATTGTTGATCCAATTGGGCAAAAAGTGACGGTTTTAGAATGGGTGGAGGGTTTTTATGAGGAGCAGGTTTATAGGGGAGATGATATGATTTGTTCGCCTCTATTTAGTGATGTAAAGTTAACTGTGGCTGAGGTTTTCCAGGGATAAAATTTGATGAACTCCGACAATTTTTATTTCATAACAATAATTAAAAACCAACAAAAAACCTAAAAATGAAGTTGAGAAGAAAATTATAATGGTAAATAATATCGAATCACCCCAATTACCTCTTTTAGCCGCTACCGGACTTTGTAAAAGTTTTGGCGGCATTAAAGCAGTTCAAGAAGCGAATATTGCAGTTATCAAAGGTAGCATTACTGGGTTAATTGGTCCAAATGGGGCTGGGAAAACTACTTTATTTAATTTACTCTCTAATTTTATTCGTCCCGATAAAGGTAGAGTGATTTTTGATAGTGAACCTATTCATCAGTTGCAACCATACCAAATTGCCCAACAGGGATTAGTGAGAACCTTTCAAGTTGCCCGGGCTTTATCAAAGTTATCAGTATTAGAAAATATGCTTTTGGGAGCGCAAAAACAAACTGGTGAGAACTTTTGGCAAGTACAATTTCAACCCCACATTGTTGCTAAGGAAGAAAAGCAACTAAAAGAACGGGCAATGTTTTTATTAGAGTCAGTAGGGTTAGAAAAAAAAGCCGCTGATTATGCCGGTGGTTTATCTGGGGGACAGCGGAAACTTTTAGAAATCGGTCGGGCATTGATGACTAATCCTAAGTTAATATTGCTAGATGAACCTGCTGCTGGCGTAAATCCCAGATTAATTGATGACATATGCGATCGCATTTTAGCCTGGAATCGTCACGACGGCATGACATTTTTGATTATTGAACATAACATGGACGTAATTATGTCCTTATGTGATCGAGTTTGGGTATTAGCTGAAGGACAAAATCTAGCCGTTGGTAGCCCTACAGAAATCCAAAATAATACCAAAGTTTTAGAAGCATATTTAGGACAATGATATTATATTAGATATGCCCAAAAAAATTAGAGAACTGAAATATACAATTGTTATTCAATGGTCAAATGAAGATAAATGTTATGTAGTCTCATTACCAGATTTTACAGATATTATGCAGCCTTGTACTCATGGAGACACTTATGAAGAGGCTTTAAAAAATGCCCAAGAAGTTTTAGAAATGCTGATTTCATCTTATTTAGAAGACGGACAACCAATACCCGAACCGCAAATTATCGGCATTAATTAATTAGATCCCCGACTTCTTAAAGAAGTCGGGGATCTGAAAATACAGAATCCAAAATCCTATGACTCGTAACCTACAAGAAACTCATTTAAACCGCGCCCGTGCTAGTCTTAGACAAGCATTATCTTGGTATGGATATCTCCGTAAATCGGGACAAATGGCAGCAAATCCAGAATTAGCAAGTTTGCTAAAACCAGAAATAGAAACCTTAAATGCCACACTCAATAAATTAGATGCCAATGTTATCAGAATTGCCGCTTTTGGTTTAGTCAGTCGGGGAAAATCAGCAGTCTTAAACTCTTTATTAGGAGAAAAAATTCTGCAAACCGGACCCCTAAATGGTGTCACTCAATCGCCACGTTCTGTACCTTGGAAACCAGGAGATAAGGTATTAGTTGAATTAATTGATACTCCCGGTTTAGATGAAATTGCCGGAGATTCACGGGCGCAAATGGCACGAGACGTAGCGCGTCAAGCTGATTTAATCTTGTTTGTGGTTTCTGGGGATATTACGAGAACTGAATATCAGGGATTATTAGAATTACGTCAAGCACAAAAACCTTTAATTTTGGTATTTAATAAAATTGATTTATATCCCGATACAGATAAAAATGCAATTTATAAAAATCTTCAACAATTAGGGGCAGGAAATACCCAAAATCAGCCATTGTTACCCGATGAAATTGTCATGATAGCGGCTGAACCTGCACCAATGGAAGTGAGAGTAGAATATGCAGATGGAAGCGTTACTTCTGAATGGGAAACACCGCCACCGCAAGTAGATGAATTAAAGCAAACAATCTTAAATATATTAAATCGAGAAGGACGATCTCTTTTAGCTTTAAATGCACTCATTCAAGCTAGAGAATCCGAAGAAAATATCGCCCAAAAAACCGTTCATATCCGCGAGAAAGAAGCAGAAGATATAATTTGGAGGTTTAGCCAATATAAAGCCTTGGCTATTGGTTTAAATCCTATTGCTTTTTTAGATATAATAGGTGGTTTAATTACCGATTTAGCTTTAATTCGGGCATTAGCTAAATTGTATGGTTTACCCATGACTGGCTATGAAGCTAGTGAATTATTAAAAACAATTTTATTTAGTTCTGGTGGTTTATTATTAAGTGAAATTGGCAGCAGTTTTATATTAGGTTTAGGTAAAAGTGCCGCAGCCATAGCTAGTGGTGATAATCCCTTTAATATTACTACTTTTTTCGGGAGTGCCATTACCCAAGGTGGAATTGCTGGTTATGGTGCTTATACAGTCGGTAAAGCCGCCCAGTTATATCTAGAAAAAGGCTGTACCTGGGGTCAATTGGGCGCTAATACTGTCATTCAGGAAATTTTGTCACAAGTTGATAAAAACACTATTTTGTATCGCTTACAGCAAGAATTAGGCGGTACTTTTGGTGAGTTTTGAGAGATTGAATCTAAGGGGGTGTTTGAAAAGTTTTGAATGTATAAATTGACCCCTCTCCAAACCTCTCCCCGACGCGGGGAGAGGCTTTGAAAACCCCATTCCCTGGTAGGGAAGGGGGGCAGGGGGGTTAGGTTTTTGGAGATTATGGGTTTCATCTGATACTTTTCAAACAACCTCTAAGTAAACATCACAAACTTTATGATTTGGGATTTTTACCTCTTTTCCATGCTTTTGATGCTGGAAGTGTAGGTTCACAAGGCTTTTGTAAAATTTCAATAATGGTAGCAATAACTTGATTTATTTTTTCATCCCTTAATTTTCCGATATTCCTAATAACATTACTTTTGTCAACTGTTGCAATGATGTTAGGACGAATATAACAGGGACTTAAATTAAGTTTACCAAACATAAAATCCTGGTCTTCTAACTTAATTTCATATTCTCTACCTGGTTTACTGGTAATAGGACAGAGAATAATATTATTACTATCTGATTCTGCTATAATCAAGGCAGGTCTTCTTTTAGTAGCAGATGCGTCAGAAAATGGAAAAGGTACAGAGATAACGTCACCTTTAGCAAATTTTTCCATAAGCATAAATTCTATAAATCCTTCCAAGCTTCGTCTTCTTCTGGTTCAAGCCAAACTTTATTGAGTGATGATTCACTTAACTCAAGAAAATCTTTTACTAAAATTTCCAAATCATCTACATTACTAACTTGCAAATTTTGAATCTTTTCAAGTGGTAGATTAGTTAGTTTAGCTACTAGAGATAAATCAATACCTTCTTGTAGCATATTGAGTGCAACTTGAGTTAAACCTTCTTGTAACCCTTGTTCCCAGGCTTCACGTAAAGATTGAGATTGAAGTGCTAATTCACGCATAATTATAAGTTACAGATACTCTGTTTAAATTATAACTAAAATACTTGGATTATTTAATAATTTAGCATTGCTAAAACTCCATTAGTGAATAATTAAGTCATGATTATACCATCATAGAATCAAAAAGTATATAAATTAACTAAAAATAATTATTTGAATTGTTAGTCTGAAAAAGAGTTTACCAATTATGAGTAATTCTCTTCATTAGCAATCCTTAAAATTCCTAATTAACCTTTATCTCCCTCAAAAAAGGTAACATTATTATGGTCTCCCTAAACGAAGTTATCAATGGTAAAAAACCCATTGAAGAAGCAATTCTTGAAGCCATTACAGAAGCGCGGACAACCTGTACAGAAAATGGCAATAATTCCGCTAATTGTGCAGTAGCATGGGATATTGTCGAAGAATTGCCTTAACGGGTGACAAGGCGGCTAAAGAGCTTGTTTCATAAGGGATAGAGCCTGAAAGCCCCGTTGAAAAAAGAGGCGTTTATGAGGCTTGAGATTGATTAAATTCAGAGCTAAATCAGCCCATAATTCCATACCATAAATCCATAGTTGTCCGTAGAGAGCAAAGCTAAAATCACTTTGACGTGGGTACTTGTCCTGATGTTGTTGAATACGTCCGGCATAAGTCTCTATACCTAATTTTTTCATCCGTTGACCGTGCATAGTGGCTAAACTATAAGCAATGACAATCAATAATACTAAAGCTAAAAAGCGAGTTTCATTTACTTTAGTATCCTCTAAATTATAACCACCAGTTTTACAATCCTTAAAGAATTGCTCAATTCCCCATCGACATCTATAGAGGCATAAAGTTTGTTGGAGAGTTGGTAGATTCGTCAAGATATACCAAGGTTCTTTTGGTCCAGAGTTCCGATATTTTCTCTTCCAATAAACAGCGATATTAAATAAGCCTAATTCATCCCCTTTACCACATTTAACTTTTTCATAAAATCTCGACATTCCTGGCTTAAATCCTTGATTTTTAAGAACTTGATATTCTTGTTCAGGTTTTTCTTGAAAATAAAGGTTTTTCTTCTGGCGTAAAGCGAAGTAAACTCCTTGCTCATCAAGCCATTTAGCCAGTTTTGGACTATGAAATTCTCTGTCTGCTAACACCACAATTCGACATTTTTTTAACAACTTTATTGCTGTCTTTATTAATCTTTTCTGTGTTTGTAAATTACTATTTCCGACATGATTTAATGTTTCCCAATATAGTGGTAGGGCATGAGTACCCCATACCAATGTCACCATAAATATATTTCGCCCCTTCCACTGTGTTCTATCCAGTGCTACCATCCAATAACCATATTTTTGATACTGTTTTTTATGAAAATAACGGCGCTGTTCTCGATTCAGTTGTTTTGGTGTTAACGATTGTCTAATCCAATATTTTATCAATGGAAACCATAATAATTTTACGCAGAGTTTACCTATTCCTAAAAATCTTTGTAGATTACGTTTCCTGCTTTCATATTTAATTGGTTGGGGAAACAAGCTGGCCAATTTTGACAGTTTTACTTGGCGATGAGCCTGTATTAATAACAACAATATCTCTAGTGTCAAATACTGCTGTTCACTCAAATGCTTTCGGAAAATTGTTTGATATGATTGTGGTAACATTTTTTGCTTCGGGGGCTTCTTTGTCCCTATTTTTTTACTCCCTTATTTTCTCAAATTATTGCCACATCTCATCTTCAACCGCCTTGTCACCCGTTAAGAAGAATTGCAAGCAGAAAAAGCCCATCAAAAACAAGCAAAACACCGCAAAACAGCCTTAGAAACCTATTGCGAAATGTATCCAGATGCGTTGGAGTGTTTGATTTACGATCTTTGATTTAGATTGAGATCAAGAAGAATGTAGAGATGTTCCATGGAACGTCTCTACATTGGTTTGAGATCACACATATTTAATTTTCACCAGATATTTAGTCAAGAGTAAAAGTAAGAGATTCAAGTACATATATAAAACCCCCTATTCTACAGCCCCCAACGCCTTCAAAGTTAAGATTTCCGCCCGGCTTAACCCCTTCACCCCCTGAATCTTCAACCCTGCATATAACTGATGGTTAAAGGTAGCGATACAGTCCCCAGTCTGGACATCCCACAGTTTCACCGTTTTATCATCACTACCACTAGCCAAGGTCTGACCATCTCCACTCCAGGCTACTGACATAACCACACTGCTATGACCCTCTAGGGTTCGCACACAGTCCCCAGTCTGGACATCCCACAGTTTCACCGTTTTATCATCACTACCACTAGCCAAGGTCTGACCATCTCCACTCCAGGCTACTGACATAACCACACTGCTATGACCCTCTAGGGTTCGCACACAGTCCCCAGTCTGGACATCCCACAGTTTCACCGTATTATCATCACTACCACTAGCCAAGGTCTGACCATCTCCACTCCAGGCTACTGACATAACCACACTGCTATGACCCTCTAGGGTTCGCACACAGTCCCCAGTCTGGACATCCCACAGTTTCACCGTATTATCATCACTACCACTAGCCAAGGTCTGACTATCTCCACTCCAGGCTACTGAGTAAACCGAACCGCTATGACCCTCTAGGGTTCGCACACAGTCCCCAGTCTGGACATTCCACAGTTTCACCGTATGATCACGACTACCACTAGCCAAGGTCAGACCATCTCCACTCCAGGCTACTGAGTAAACCGAACCGCTATGACCCTCTAGGGTTCGCACACAGTCCCCAGTCTGGACATTCCACAGTTTCACCGTATGATCACGACTACCACTAGCCAAGGTCAGACCATCTCCACTCCAGGCTACTGAGTAAACCGAACCGCTATGACCCTCTAGGGTTCGCACACAGTCCCCAGTCTGGACATTCCACAGTTTCACCGTATGATCACGACTACCACTAGCCAAGGTCAGACCATCTCCACTCCAGGCTACTGAGTAAACCGAACCGCTATGACCTAAAAGTGCCAATATTTCCCGTCCTGTTACAGCATTCCAAATTTGAACTCTACCATGACTGTCTCCTGTAGCCAGGTATTTCCCATCTGGACTATAAGCAAGGGAATAAACTGATCCTAATGCCTTAGCAAAAAAAGCATCTGTTAAATTTGCTCCCGTCAGGTTGACATTAGACAAACTAGCCAAACCAAAATTTACATCAGGTATAACTGTCTCACTCAAATCCTGTTTTTCTAAAGCCAACCGACAATTATATTCCGTTCACCTCTAACCAAGAATTAGCAAACCCGATGGATTTATTACTTAACAAAGAATGGTTGAGAAAAAGCATTCAAGCTGAGGAAGAAGTAGGAGGTAATATTGGTGCTGGTTTAGATTGGGGTTCTAGTTTTGATCAATTATTACTTAATCCTGAATTGTTTTATCGTTTAAAAACTTTGCGGATTTCTTTGAATCGAGAAGTGCGTTTGTTGCTTAAAGATTGGAATTTAGGAACTGCGACTTCTATAGCATCTGCTACCGCCAGAGAGAAGTTGCTGGAAAGATTCAGGCTACCTACATCTACTGTTAAAGAACATATTCAAGCTGTGTTGCAGAGGGATGAACTTTTTGGTGAGGAGTTTATTTCTAATCATCAGGTGTTGCGCGAATTGCTTGGGGTAATGTTGACAGAAAACGATTGGGAAATGATTGCTTCAGTTGCGGCGGATTCGTTGAAACAGCAAATTATGAATCAGATTTTGGTTGAGATAATTTCGGTATAGTAGAGGTAAAATAATTGGAAATGGCGCACTCCGTTATCACAAATCAAAAAATGAATTGACAAGTCAGCGATCGCCCTATCGCCCTTTATCTCCTTTATCTCAAAGCAATACAAGTTTAATTTTGCTCGTCTAATTAAGGTAAAAATATGCGATTAAATGGTTGCTTGCGATAGCGGCGATAAATATTAAAGTCTTTATCTAGAGTGGCAATAGCAGAAATGTTTAATCTTTCGGAAATGGCAATAAGCGATAAATCGGTAAAATCTGCGGGTAAATCTTGATAAATTGTGTTAAGTTCTTGGATTCTTTGATAGTCTGATGGTAGTAAATGTTCGCATAAGAAAACTCTTATTGATAAGGCAGATAAGAATTCGTTCTGCACTTTTGTATTTGGGGCAAGTAACCACATCACTTCTGTAACACAGGCAATTGTTGTGATGAGTTGACTGGTACAGGTGCTAAAAAAGTTAACAACTTGTTGGTGATACTTGTCTTTACGGTCATAGAAGGCAACAAGAATTCCAGTATCAATTAAAATCAGGGGATAATTATTCATGAGTTCTTGTCTGATGTTTTGCCTGAATTCTGTCAGCGATCGCTTTTTTGCGTACATCTCTATCTGAAAAATCTCCTGATCCTTCTAGTAAAAATTTGGGATAACCACCCATTCGTTCTAAAACTGTTTTAGCTGAAGTTGGATAATTGTTAACAGGTGTTTCTAGGGATGAGATAAATTGCAAGACAAGTGGGATTTGTTGATCGCTAAGGTTGGAGATCGCTTGTAAGAGTTCTTGGTGTGGATTGGTGGAGTACATAGTGATTAATTGGTGTTATGATGATTGCAATTTTAGCAAATGTATCGCTCTTTGGGAATTGGGGGGTGGGATAATCATACAATGATACTCAGGAAATTTAGTAGTTGTCATAAATGTGCAAATAGAATTATTAATAGTATAGTAAAATAAATACACTGAGATCAAGGATTAAACTCTAGGACAAAATAAAGCTATAATTTTCTCAAGAATAAAGAGGTAAAACTATTTATGTCACAGCTTGAACAAATTGAAACTGCAATTCTCTCACTTCCATCTCATGATTTTGAGAAACTGAGACAATGGTTTTTAAACCTAGATTATGAACTTTGGGATGAGCAGATAGAACGTGATATTGCAGATAGTAAGTTCGAAGCATTAGCAGCAGAAGCGTTAGCGAAATTTACCGAAAGTATAAATGAGTTTGAACTTTAACGAATCAAATTAATTGTAATTCCCAGAGATAAACTAGTCCAGACTTTATCTGCTGTTAATACAGGTAAATTCAAGCGTTTACCTAAAGCAAGACAAGCACGATCTCCTAATGATAATCCTGTACTTTTGGTTAAAGGTCGAAATTTAGCTATAGTTATAGCATCTTGCTCATTGCAAGCAATAATTTCTAGACTATTTTCTAATAATCCTTCATCTCTCAATCGTTTAATAATTTCCTCTGGTGATTCTCCTAAATCAACAACTTTTGACAATACCTCTACCCAATTAATAATACTGATATAGCACCCATCAATCAACGCATTTTCTACAATTTCTGCTCCTGGTTCATCTCTAAGATAAGCTAAAAATGCAGAAGCATCTAACACAGATTTATTCACTTAAATACTCCTGTCTGCGTTCGGTAATAAGTTCATTTACCAAATTTCTATCAGGTGATTTATCTTTTAATAAACCTCTTAATTTTTTAACTTGTTGTTTGAGGCTGACTAATTGGATTTTGCCATTATCTTCAAGAGTTAAAATTAATCTGTCTCCAGATTCTAAATTAAGTATTTCTTGGATTTCTTGGGGTAAAGTTAAACGTCCTTCTGGTTCAATATCAAGTGTATATTGTTGAGGAATTGATAAATTAGCAAGTGTCATAGCTGAATATTTCCTTGGTTTATAGCCATTTACATTTTAGCAAAACTCTAAAAATTAAAAAATCTCAATTTTTTCCCTATCTTCAACTCCTACTCATCAATATCCATTGCCAAATTTTCAAAATTAGTAATTGTTACTTCAACATCAGGGAATTTTGTCGTTATTTTCAATTCTCCTCCCATAGCTTCAATAACTTCTCGCAGATGACTAACATACATATCAGTGCGATTTTCTAATCTAGAAATAGCAGGTTGTTTAATTTGCAACTTCTCAGCTAATTGAGCTTGAGATATTTTTAAAGATTGGCGTAATTCACATAATGCTATTTGACAAGATTAGAGGCGAAGTAAGTGCCAACCCAAAACACCAACTAAAATCTTGATTATTCATCATTTTTTCCCAAACTCCTGCATGACTTGTTTAGTAATTTCTTGAATTGCTGCTAATGTTGGGGGTATGATTTCCCTTTCCATTCCCAACCATAAAAGATATTCAATATTTCCCGCAGGTCCTGTGATTGGCGACCAAGTTAAACCTTTATATTTCCATCCTAACTCTAACGCCCCTTTCATCACATTAAAAATTGCCTCAGCTTGATCATCAGAATCGCGGACAACGCCTTTTTTGCCGATGCGAGACTTGCCAACCTCAAATTGTGGTTTTACCAGCAATACAGCCTCTCTGGGGGCTTGTGTTAATTGCCATACCGCCGGCAAAATTTTAGTTAAAGAAATAAAGGAAACATCCACAACTATCAAATCAGGAAATATGGCATTTTCAGCATATAATTCTGCTGGTTGTAGTTGGCGTAAATTCGTCCGTTCTTTTAAAATTACTCGTTCATCAGTTCTAATTTTCCAATCCACTTGTCCATAACCAACATCTACACCATAAACTTGTTTTGCGCCGGCTTGTAATAAACAATCTGTAAATCCACCTGTAGAAATTCCCCCGTCTAAACAAATTCTGTCAGTTACAGAAATTCCAAAACATTCTAAAGCTTTGACCAGTTTTTCACCACCACGAGAAACAAAAGGAGGACGTTCTTTAACTTGAATTTCTGCGGTAATATCAACTTCAGTCCCGACTTTATCAACCATTTGTTGATTTACAGTCACTTCTCCAGCTTGAATTAGCCGTTGTGCTTGCTGACGGGAGGGACATAATCCCAAATCTACTAATAATGTATCTAATCGCTGTTTCACCAAGTTCACTTTTTATAGTTTTTTATATTTGCTTTTCTATTTTAAATCTAAATAGGAATTTTTTTGTTGATATCCCCAACTTCTTTAAGAAATCAGGGATATTAAATTTACAGTAGATTAATAAGTTACAGAATCTAAATCCAAAGTCGGACAGCAACCCAACAAATACTGGTAAATGTTGGGTTTCGTTCCTCAACCCAACCTACGTAATTCTATTTTTTGAGCTTAACTGACAAGTATTGGAACAGCAAACCAATTTCACTCCTGACTCCTGAATTCTGCTGTAAGTAGGTTAGCATTGAAAATCGTCGTTATGGCAAGGCAAGAGGCAAGAGTGAAGAGGGTTTGGGCGATTTTACTTTTCTTTACACTTCTGGGTTTTATTGTGTTCACCTACTTATGTCATTAGTTAATATTGTGAATATGATGATCCTTTAGTTGTGAAGTAGCACCATTGTTAACAAAACCCAAAGTAATTCGTTTCATAAACCAATACAAAACCCAAAGAATTACAAAAGTAATCGTAATAATTACCAACGGCTGTTTACCAAGTATTTCCTCTACACCTTTCGTGATTATTGCATCTGGTTGAGTAATAAAGTCCCAACTGTTAAACCGTAAAAATCTTCCCCAATAAATACCAACAGCAGAAAGAGCATGAGTCATTAATTCAACAGAAAAAATCCATTTGCTTTTACCCGTTCGGTGTAAATAGTAACCTAAATTTATCAAAGATATGACATAAGCCTCAAATCCGCCAAAAATGACCACAAAATACACAGGCATTAACACTAATGTAATCATCCATACTGACTGAACTCGCCGGATATCATCTATTAAATGAATAACATCAGTTAATAAATAAGGCGCATTTGGTAAAAAAGCATAGAAACTCAGAAATCCTAGCCACCAAATCCATGAACCTCCGCGTTTTTTGCGAAATAGCCAAACACTTAAAGCCAAAGGGATGAAAGCCAAAAATAGATTCCAAGTCATCCACCGCAGATTAACTCGTAAAACATGGAAAACCGTTGTTATTAATTCAATCACTTCTGCTTTCATAGAATTGAAATGTATAGAATAAATGTTATTTTTTTCTTGACACAATATTTGCAGTTGTGGAGTTTTGATAACTCTAAAAACATTGTGTGTAAGACTCTATTTTAGATCACAGTTGCATAAAATAGTTGTTTTTCAAAATTTTGGCTTTTACGTATTTTTTACGGTGATTGAGGATTTATCATAACTAAACCTTGATGTGGCAAGGTTGATTAGAGGAATTATGGTGATTTTTTCAGGGCTTTCCATAAATTGAGATCTACAGGCAATACTTGTTAGTTAAGGAAATGTAGGTTGGGTTATGGCTTCGCCACACTATGGCTAACGCCTCCCGTCAGGGATACGTAAACGTTCCATTGCTCCGCGAACATTTACGTTCCACAACCTAACCTACCATATAATGACTTTTCAGGCTTGACCGAGAAGTATTGCGCTTAGGTAAATTCTGTTTGTATAGCCGTGTATCCCTGACGAAAGGCGAAGGCATCTTTCTAATCGCCAGTTTATTTCTGCAAAATGGGGATGCTCCCGTTTCAAAGCCTCTTCCTAACCCTCTCCTAATAGGCTACGGTGTACACACAAGTTAAATTACCCCCCTTATCAAGGGGGGAAACCGGAAAAATTAGTTCCCTCCCCTTCACAAGGGGAGAGGGAAAAGGAATAACATTTAATACTGGAGAGTTTTACCAGAGGGGTTGGTTTATACATTAAAAACTTTTAAAACATCCTCTAAGGTATGATTTAGAAGTTTTAAATTTACAAGATTGTCATCAACTACTAAAATTGTCGTGCAGTTGGGTAATTTTTCCAAAATTTTTTCCTTATCCCCTAACTTGATCCACTTGGATTCCGTCGAATATTAACTTATGAAGTCTCTTATGAAATCAGTATATACTGCCAAAACAAAATATACTCAAAACGGCTTGATTGTTTGATTCTAAACGTGGGGGTAAAGCATGAGCTAAACCCCTACACATCTGGGTTCTTTGTCATTTGGCAAAAGTTTAAATCTCACCCGTGTTTAGTATAATAGCGATCGCAGTTAATAAACAATTAAGCCTGTATGTAATACTTCCCCTAGAGCCACTGTATCTCCATAATTAATTTTCTTATTCATACATCAGGTTGCGTAGTTAGGAGGTACAAAATCTAAATTCAAATCTGTACAAAAAGCCAGTTTTACTCCTGACTCGGTGACTCCTGATTCCTGCTATATCTATGGATATTAAGTATTACCATTTACTTTATTCAGTATACACGAAATCTGATATACTATAATCTTAATAAAAAGTGTAATTTGCTACATTTATGTTAAGTAACCTGAGTTGGACAGCAAATAATTTTTCTTTTTACCCCACATTCCGCACCCCCCAGTGTCACAATCGGTAATTTCGGATTTTTGAATACCTTTGATGATAATTTTGATACAAAATTGTCGAAATCTTAGGTGGCGAACTGCTTGCAGCAGCGCTTCGCTATCAGGAGTTCAGGAGGAAGAAGAAAGAGGAATAGTTTTCACCAATTATCTGTTCCCTGTTCCCTGTTCCCTGTTCCCTGTTCCCTATTCCCTATTCCCTGTTCCCTGCTCCTAAAAAAGATTACATTTAATGAAGTTAAAAACAAATAACCAATATGTCCATTGAACTGCAAACAGAACTAGGTCAAGCGGTGGAACAGCGTCGCAACTTTGCGATTATTTCTCACCCTGATGCTGGTAAAACTACCTTAACCGAAAAACTATTATTATACGGAGGTGCTATCCACGAAGCTGGAGCAGTCAAAGCCCGTAGAGACCAGCGAAAAGTGACTTCTGACTGGATGGCAATGGAACAACAACGGGGAATTTCCGTCACTTCAACGGTGTTACAATTTGCCTATCGCAACTGTCAAATTAATTTACTTGACACTCCTGGACACCAAGATTTTAGTGAAGACACCTATCGGACTTTGGCAGCGGCAGATAATGCGGTCATGCTGATTGATGCGGCTAAAGGTTTAGAGCCGCAAACTCGGAAATTGTTTGAAGTCTGTAAAATGCGGGGGATTCCCATTTTCACCTTTGTGAATAAACTTGACCGTCCAGGTAGAGAACCTATAGATTTGTTGGATGAAATTGAGAAAGAACTGGGATTACAGACCTATGCAGTGAATTGGCCTATTGGCATGGGCGATCGCTTTAAAGGCGTATTTGACCGCCAACAACAGCAAATTCATTTATTTGAACGGAGTTTTCATGGTAGTAAGGAAGCAAGGGAAACTGTTCTTGATATAGGCGATCCCCAACTAGAAACCTTACTAGAAAAAGAACTTTACCACCAATTAAAAGACGAATTAGAACTCTTAGAAGGAGTTTGTCCAGAACTAGATTTAGACCTGGTACACGCTGGCAAAATGACCCCAGTATTTTTTGGTAGCGCCATGACCAACTTTGGGGTGGAATTATTCCTGGAAAACTTCCTCGACTTTGCCCTCAAACCAGGTACACATAGCAGCAGCGTCGGCGATATTCCCCCCACTTATCCAGAATTTACCGGATTTATTTTCAAACTGCAAGCCAACATGGACCCGAAACACCGCGATAGAGTAGCTTTTGTCCGGGTTTGCACAGGCAAGTTTGAAAAAGATATGACAGTAAATCATGCTCGAACTGGTAAAGTTGTCCGTCTATCTCGTCCGCAAAAACTATTTGCCCAAGAAAGAGAATCTATTGATGTCGCTTATCCAGGGGACGTGATTGGTTTAAATAATCCGGGTGTTTTCGCAATTGGCGATACTATTTATACAGGACAAAAACTAGAATATGAGGGAATTCCTTATTTCTCACCGGAACTTTTTGCTACTTTGAGAAACCCCAACCCGTCGAAATTTAAGCAGTTTCAAAAAGGTGTTTCTGAATTGCGAGAAGAAGGTGCTGTACAAATTATGTATTCAACTGATGAAGCCAAGCGTGAGCCAATTTTAGCAGCGGTTGGTCAGTTGCAATTTGAGGTAGTCCAGTTCCGCTTACAAAATGAATATGGTGTAGAAACCATTCTTGATTTATTACCCTACAGTGTTGCCCGTTGGGTTTTGGGTGGTTGGGAAGCCTTAAAACAGGTAGGACGTTTATTCAATACCACCACTGTTAAAGATAGCATGGGACGACCTGTGTTGTTATTCCGCAATGAATGGAACTGTCAACAGTTAGAAGGTGATCATCCAGGATTGAAGTTAAGTGCGATCGCACCCGTCTTTTCCCATCAACAATCAGTAGAAGGTTAGAGGAAGAGGCAAAAGGCAAGAGGCAGGAGGCAAGAGGCAAGAGGCAAGAGGCAGGAGGCAAGAGGCAAGGGGCAAGAGGCAATAATTTCCTGTTCCCTGTTCCCTGTTCCCTGTTCCCTATTCCCTGTTCCCTATTCCCTGTTCCCTATTCCCTGTTCCCTATTCCCTGTTCCTAATTATCAGGGTATATCAACGAGCGTGCTATTTGTCACCGAGAACAGATTGGAGTACCAAAGTTTGTATGCCTTCCTATGCTGAATCATGTTTAGAGGCTGGTTTAGCTGCCCTCAAGCAGGGGAATTACTATACAGCGATCGCTAACCTTGAACCACTAGCCAAAAATCAAACCGAAGAAAAGATTTGTTTACAGGCACAAGTGGGGTTAGTTATGTCCTATGCCCGCACTGGCGAAATCTCCAAAGCGATCGTCCTGTGCCAAAATTTGATCGCTAATAGTAGTCCCCAAGTTCAAGAGTGGTCAAAACTTGCTCTTGAACACCTGCATAAACGCAAAAACCAGCAGAAAAAATCCCGCAAACCGAAGACTGGAATTATTTCCGGTTTAAATACCCCCCCACAACAGCTAAAAACCGCTTATGTTGGGGCTGATGGTAATACTAATATTCAACCCGTTAGCATTTACTGGCGAAATGCTAGACGTGCTAAAGTGTGGCAACCTCTACGCAAGCCTAATATTATTCCCTCCCGACTACTTGCCCTCTTCACATTCATGGCACTATTCTGGACGTGCCGAGAAGCGCTGAAATTTGTATTAGGTTCAGTTAATCAAATTCTATATCAACTGCCATACTTAGAACCCATCCAGATTTTATATCGTGATCCTACCGACTTGATTCTAGGGTTATTTATAATCTTAATGGTATCGTCCCCTTGGTTACTCGACTGGGCGCTAACGAGATTTTCTGGTCAAGAAGAGTTGCCCAAAGAAAAATTAAACTCCTACAGTCGGGAAACAGTAAGGGTATTACAAAGGGCTTGTCAACAGCGACACTGGAATACCCCCCAACTGAGGATACTACCAATTACTGCCCCCATGATCATCAGTTATGGCAATCTGCCCCGCACAGCCAGAATAACTGTTAGTCAAGGCTTATTAGAACAACTGGCAGATGATGAAATAGCTGCTATTTATGCTTTATCCCTGGGGCAAATTGGGCGTTGGGACTTTGCAGTGATGTCCCTAGTGTTACTCGTAACTATGCCATTTTATGGCATATATCAGCAAGTGTCAGTTTGGGAAAATCAACATCACAGTAAAATTTGGCGTTGGCTAGGTACAGCCTTAGCAGCCATTAACTATGGAATTTGGTGTCTGTTCACAGGCACAGCTTTACTTAATTCTCGGTTGCGACTTTACCATAGCGATCGCCTGTCCGCAGAAATTACTGGTAATCCCAATGGACTAATTCGCGCCCTATTGAAAATATCCATTGGTGTAGCCCATGATGTCGGGTTAAAAGAACAGACCTGCTGGCAGTTAGAAAGCCTAAATCTGCTTTCACCCATAGCATACCAGCACAGCATAGTTTTGGGTAGCACCGCTGGTCATCTACCTTTTGAATCATTTTTAAAATGGGAAAATTTTCATCCCTACCGTCAATGGTTAACAATCAACAGTTGTCATCCAGCAATAGGCGATCGCATCGAACGTCTTTGTGAAATAGCCCGCCATTGGCATTTAGACACCGAATTATATCAAACAACCCCATCACAACCCATCCTCATTAAGCCCCAAACCTTCTGTTTACAAATTGCCCCTTGGTTGGGAATCCCCCTTGGTCTTCTCTTCGCCTGTCTGATTTGGTTAGTTTGGCAAACGGCATACACCTTACATTTGTTAAACTTAAAATGGATTTATGATAATTGGTCTTTTGTTACAGGTTGTATGTTAATTGGTTTTAGCATTGGCACAGTCATGCGAATAAATGCTTTATTTCCCGAAATTATCCCTGCAAATGTTCAAAAAGACGAAAACTTGATCAACTTATTAGCAGATCCAGCAATTTTACCAATTGATAGCACTAAAATCCGTTTTACTGGTAAGCTGTTAGGCCGTCCCGGAATTGGTAATTGTTTAGCACAAGACCTAATCCTCCAAACTAGCCAAGGTTTAATGAAACTACATCATATTCCCTGGTTAGGAAAGTCATTCAATCCTCAAGACTTGATTGGTAGACAAATCACTGTCACAGGTTGGTTACGACGTGGGACAACTCCCTGGATTGATATCCAAACCCTAGAAACCCAAAGTGGCAAAAAAATTCATAGCCCTCATCCTGCTTGGTCTACTGTCGTCGCAGTCGTTGCCCAAGCTTGGGGTGCTTATATTATGCTTACAGGGTCTTAGTCATTGGTCATTGGGAAGAAATATTCCCCCTGTCCCCTGCCTCTTAGGGAACACCAAAAAATAAATTGCCCAATTTTGTGGGATGGGCATCCTGCCCGTCCTTGATGATTAGCGGGCAATTCGTACCGCACCACAAGAAATTTTTGGGTATTTTTTTAATTGGAAGTCCCTTATCTTTTGCCCCTTGCCTTAAAAATGTGTTTTATGTTACGATGAAGCAATACTATTGGCTATTGGCGGAAAAGTTTCTGCTGAACTAGCTACGTAGAAAATACCATGATAATGTTAAGGAATGGTATTTTGTTCTGCGGGCAAGAATTAAGAAGAATGAATTTACTGTGGTGGATAGTTGGCTATTAAATTAACAATTCCTAAAATTAAAGTGATATTAGCCCACGATTGCATAATTGCTTTCGTGGCGAATAAGCTTGATCCCAACAAAAAAACTGTATTCTATAAGTTGATAGCATGACTCACGCCACGCTACAATATCGGATTGCAGAAATTGGTTTGTGGCAGTTTTAGTCCATAGTATCTATTCAAAAACCAAAGCCAATTTATTGTTTTTGTCTTGCCCTGTTTAATCCCAATTCGGAGGTATGTTCCATGTCCATTCGCCTATATATAGGAAATTTGCCCAAAGAAGAAATAGATCGTCAAGATTTGCAAGCTGTATTTGCAGAAGAAGGCGATGCTGTCACCACCAAACTAATTAAAGACCGGAAAACAGGCAAATGCCGGGGTTTCGGGTTTTTAACAGTGAATAATGACGAACAAGCAGATCAAATTATTGAAAAATATAATGGTCAAATGTTCAAAGATACACCCATTAAGCTAGAAAAAGCTTTACCACGGACTAAAGGTGAGGAAGGTGAAGAACAACAACCACAACAACAAGTTCCCAAACCAATTATCCAAGGTAGTAGCGCCCCTAGTCCTAGCGGCAATAAAGAAGGTAATCGTCGGGATAGAAGTAAGAAATCTCGGCGCGGTAGCGGTGGTGGTAGTGCGCGTGAGACTGCTACTAGCGTTGATAACGAAGCTTTTCGTCCAGATCCCCGTTGGGCAGCGGATTTAGAAAAGCTAAAACAAATGCTGTCAGCACAAACTACCAACTAAATTGTCTGTTTAGCCACGAAAGTCCGAATTTAATCAACAAGCAGTGCAGGTAGCCATATCAGGTTATCTGCACTACTTGTTTTGGCGATTTTTGTAGTTTGACCGAAAAATTTTAGATTTTATAGCAGGAGTCAGGAGGTAGGGGCGCAGGCCCAGTCAGGAGTTAGGAGTAAAAACCTGTTGTGGTCGGAGTTTCATGATTAATTTATGTCCTAACCACCTTGACCGTTGCTATAGATGAAAAAAATTTGGTACAAGCCTCGTCCTGAAAAACGGAAAAATACTCGCTGCGCTAACGTCAATCTAAAATCGTGTGACGGTATGATTACACAAAATTTGTGATTTTTTAGGAAAACTGTATCTAAATTAACAAAAATTTTCACAATGTAGGAATAGTATAAGCTAATACAATTAGCTTAATTAAATCAAGGGTTTTGAAAGTAATGGTAATTAAGGTGATATTTTCGGCGATTTGATTTTGATGTATTGACTTTAAGGAAAATTATTTTGATTGCTTGAACCTTGTAAATAATCAACTGTAAATATCTAACTTATGATGTGGCGTTGCTACTTCAGGTAGGTTTTATCATGGATTAACTAATATATCATGATAGATAATATTTGTTTGTCTATATCAAAAGATAGGCAACAATATCTATCAAGGGTATTAAATATAAATATAGAAAGTGGGGAAAATTAACCAACATTTGGGCAATAGTTAAAATATAATAAATATTAATTATTCAAAATTCCCCGCAAAAACACAGATTTCAGTTTAATAAGCGCAAGTTGAAAATTCACTCCCATATTGTTGAAATCGGAAACAGAAAAAATCTATGAAAGCTACCACTAAAAAACACATTGCTTTAATTTCAGTTCATGGTGATCCAGCGATTGAAATAGGCAGAGAAGAGGCAGGAGGACAAAATGTTTATGTCCGCCAAGTGGGTGAAGCCCTGGCACAGCTAGGATGGCAGGTAGATATGTTTAGCCGGAGGGTCAGTGCTGATCAAGAAAGGATAGTGCAACATAACCCTAATTGTCGGACTATTCGGTTAACCGCAGGTCCGGTGGAATTTGTGCCAAGAGATCAGGGTTTTCAATATTTGCCAGATTTCGTCTTTCAGTTACTAGAATTTCAAAAAGAAGCTGGGATTCATTATGATTTAGTGCATACTAATTATTGGTTATCTAGCTGGGTAGGAATGGAACTCAAGAAAAGACAAGGAACTAAACAGGTTCATACTTACCATTCTTTAGGGGTGATCAAATACAAGACCATAGAAAATATTCCTCTGGTGGCAAGTCAACGTTTAATAGTAGAAAAACAAGTATTGGAAACAGCGGAAAGAATTGTTGCCACCAGTCCCCAAGAACTGGAACATATGCGATCGCTTGTTTCCCAAAAAGGCAAAATTGATATTATTCCCTGTGGAACAGATATTCAGCAGTTTGGTTCAGTGGAAAGACAAGCTGCCAGAGCTACTTTAGGAATTGATCCAGAAGCTAAAGTGGTGCTATATGTAGGTAGATTTGACCCCCGCAAAGGCATAGAAACCTTGATCAGGGCAATGCGGGAATCTAAGTTTTACGAATCCAAACAATTGCAGTTGATTATTGGTGGTGGCTGTACACCGGGGAATAGTGATGAAAAAGAACGCGATCGCCTTACCGGAATTGTCAACGAATTAGGGATGAATGAATGTACCTCTTTTCCCGGTTGTTTGAGTCGGGAGATATTGCCAGCTTATTACGCCGCTGCGGATATTTGTGTTGTTCCTAGCCACTATGAACCCTTTGGATTGGTAGCTATCGAGGCTATGGCCTGCGGTACACCTGTAGTCGCTAGTGATGTCGGTGGACTGCAATTTACTGTTGTCAATGAAGAAACTGGTTTATTAGTACCGCCACAAAATGTCCCAGCTTTTAACCACGCTATTGATCGGATTCTGGGCAATCCTGCATGGCAGCAAGAATTAGGAAAAGCTGCTAAAAAGCGTGTTATTAATAAATTTAGCTGGCATGGTGTAGCTGCTCAGTTAGATGAACTATATACCCAACTGTTGCAACAATCTGTTAAAGAACCCGCATTAGCGATTAAATAGGGAAGTTGGGGGAGTTGGGGGAGTTGGGGAAGTTGGGGAAGTTGGGGAAAGAATTTTCCCAATGACAACTGACAACTGACAACTGACAACTGACAACTGACCACTGACCACTAACAACTGACCACTGACCACTGACTATTCCTGCATAGTTGTAAGATAGGAAAGCATCAAGTAAGCTCTAAACATAGTTGCAGTTAGACGGTGAAATGATGGAAGTTCAAGAAATCAAAAAATTCCCGAAGCCCAGGAAACCAGACAGCGAATCCCAAAATTTTCAGCACGTCAAGATCCTTGACTGCAACGAACCAGTATGCAGGGTAATTTGTGAATGTTGGCACTGCAAACAAGGGATATTATGTGAGGTAGATGTATCATCTTCACAGTATTTAGAGGTAGAATGCCCAAGTTGTGGGAAAACTGCCGTAAGACTGATGGCAGAAAAGGTGGTTTCCACTACACCTATCCCTTCACCCTGGCAAGGATGATTTAATAGATTAGATCCCTGACTTCTTTGAGAAGTCGGGGATCTGGGTGTTACGTAAACTGAAAAATATTTATTTAGTCAATAACCCCACCCTGAAGACAAAAAACCGCATCCTCAAGCAGGACTAAGGATTGCTAAGTTCCGAAGTATCCGTGACCAAAAACTAACCATTCAATTTGACCCGTCAGCATATAAAAATGGTAGATAGATGGTATCAACAACTAAACATCTACCGCGTCCTGAATTTAGAGGACAAGATTTTTGTGTTTTAACTGACGGCGTTGAGCCATTAAATTAAACGCGCTATCCCTCCCCATCCTGCTTGCGCTGAGGATGGGGTATCTCGCAGAAAACAAGATGAACCAAGAAAATAATCCAGAAAAAAGTAATTTTGTCGTGAAAAAGGGGTAATTGTTTTGCAACCCCTGGACTTTACCGCTTTAACCGCCGCTTGTGGCGAAATCCGCACTAATTGGTTGCCTGCACGCATAGAACAGGTATATCAGCGCGATCGCTTTACCATTGCCATTGCTTTACGAACCTTGAATCAACGGGGTTGGCTGGATATTTCCTGGCATCCTCAAGCCGCCCATATTTGTATTAGTGAACCACCACCACGCGCCCCAGATACTTTTACTTTTAGTCAACAGTTAAAACACCAATTGGGTGGGTTGGCCTTAGTAGGAATTGAAGCGATTTCCCCTTGGGAACGGGTAATTGATTTACAATTTGCCCGTCGTCCTGAAGAAACAGCCCTGTATCACCTTTATGCGGAAGTGATGGGCAAATATAGTAATGTGATTTTAACTGATGCTAGTAATGAAATTATCACTGCTGCCCATCAAGTTAGTCACCAACAATCTAGTGTTCGTCCGATTCAAACTGGACAAAATTACGAAACACCACCGAAACTGACGGGAAAAGTCCCCAATTTAAGCGAATCTATCGAACGCTGGCAAGAACGGGTAAGTTTAGTCCCCGGAGGTATTAAACGTCAGTTACTCAAAAGTTATAGTGGTTTAAGTTCGGCTTTGCTAGACACGATGCTGTTAGCGGCAGATATCATCCCAGATACGAATACTGACGAACTTACTCCCCAAGATTGGCAAAATTTATTTCAACGTTGGCAAGAATGGTTACAGGCTTTAGATTCAGGTAAATTTCAACCTGCTTGGACAGAAACCGGATATACGGTGATGGGTTGGGGTGGAATTGCACCAACAAAGAATATTCAAGAGTTACTTTACCGTTATTATTCTGATCAACTGAATGAACAGTTATTTGGACAACTGCGTCATCAGTTAAGTCAGAAATTGTTGAATATTTTGGGGAAATTACGCACTAAAGCGAAAACTTTTAGCGATCGCCTGCAACAATCAGATCAGGCTGAAGAATATCGTCAAAAAGCCGACCTATTAATGGCCAACCTGCACCATTGGCAACCAGGGATGCAGGAAATAATTCTACCAGATTTTGAAACCGAACAGCCAATAGCGATCGCTCTTTTGCCCGATAAAAACGCCGTCCAAAATGCCCAAAAGCTTTATAAACAGCACCAAAAACTCAAACGCGCCCGTGCGGCTGTTGAACCGCTACTATTTGCAGTTCAAGCAGAAATTGACTATCTCGAACAAGTAGAAGCCGCAATTTCGCAAATAGACAAATACCAAAATCCAGAAGATTTACAAGCCTTAGAGGAAATCCGGGATGAACTAATTGGGCAAAAATATCTAGAAGACCTAGAATATCGCAGCCGTAGCAGCAACGACACCCCCGGCACTAATTTTCATCGTTACCGCAGTCCGAGTGGCTTTGAAGTCCTCATTGGTCGTAATAACATCCAAAATGATCAACTGACATTCCGTGTTGCTGGAGACTATGATTTGTGGTTTCACGCCCAAGAAATTCCGGGGAGTCATGTCCTCCTGCGTCTAGAACCGGGTACAGTGGCAGAAGAAGCTGATTTACAATTTACAGCCAATCTAGCAGGTTATTTCAGTCGCGCCCGTCAAAGTGACCAAGTACCAGTAGTTTACACCCAACCCAAGCACGTCTACAAACCCAAAGGCACTAAACCAGGACTTGTGGTTTATAAACAAGAAACGATTATTTGGGGAAAACCGCAATTGGTCAGTGGTCAGTTGTCAGTTGTCAGTTGTCATTAGTCAGTGGTCAGTGGTCAGTTGTCAGTTGTCATTGGGAAAATTGGCGTTGCTGATTAAGAGTATGATTTTATTATGCCTACGGCACGCTGCGCGAACACGCAGAGGCGCAGAGAGTAAGAGTTTCATTTTTTTGATTTTTCAATTTCATACCTCAATTCAGCAACGCCGGAAAATTCTTTCTCCCCCCCTACTTCCCCTACTTCCCCAACTCCCCCAACTCCCCCAACTCCCCAACTCCCCAACTCCCCCAACTCCCCCAACTCCCCCAACTCCCCCAACTCCCCCAACTCCCCCAACTCCCCCAACTCCCCCAACTCCCCCAACTCCCCCAACTCCCCCAACTCCCCCAACTCCCCCAACTCCCCCAACTCCCCCAACTCCCCCAACTCCCCCAACTCCCCCAACTCCCCCAACTCCCTGTTCCCTCTTGCCTCTTACCTCAAATAGAAAAGTTACTCACCCGAAGACAGATATTTTTTGAGATATTTTCATGAAAAAACTGTACTGGCTGTTACAATCTTGTTAAGAAAAGTTGCCCGTTGAATTTTGGGAACGCGCAATTTGGTTTTGACTCTACTGAGAAGACAACTCGAACAACGTTTTTTTATAGACCAGCCCTGTGGGAGGGGTTGGTCTTTTTGTTATCCTCAGACATCTTTCCCAGGAAACAGAAACAACATCTGAACCCATTGGTGTCAACTTAAGCTCAAATCCCTACCACATCTCGTTCCTAGTCTCTGACTAGGAATGCAGTTGATGAGGCTCTGCCTCTAATATTATTGAAGGCAGAGCCTCCTAGAATTCATTCCCAGTCAGAGACTGGGAATGAGATGACTTGAGTTCTTTGCGGGATAGAGGTTTTACCTTAAGTTGACACCAATGATCTGAACCATAGCAATCCTAAATTGGTTATAAACAATAAAATTCCCGATTTCTTAGAGAAGTCGGGAATCTGATTTGCGAAATTTTATCTAACTTGCTATGATTAAAAACTGAAAGTAGTTCTCAAAGCACCAATCACTAAATTACTACTGCTATCATCGTGATTTGGGGCTGTTAGCCAAATTACAGCGGGGGTAATGGTGATATTGTCGCTGACCTTGTATTGATAAAATCCCTCAACGTGATAAGAGGTATTTGGATCTTTAGTAATTCCAGTAACAGTAGAATTCGTGACCTTTGGTTCCATACCAAATATAATACCAGCTAAGTTACCTTTTTTACCCAAATCTGGTAAACCTAAAGTAACAGCATAGTTCCAAATTTCCGCTTTTCCTTTGGTACCAGTCAAAACTTGACTATTGGTATATCCAGCCCAACCACCTAAAACAAGCTTCTTCGTAATACCTAAAGATGCTTCCACACCGTAGGAATTACTGGAAAAGTTTGTACCAGAGGCAAAATTGGGATTGGTAAATGTGGCGTTATTACTACCTGTAGCCAGTGACTTGTTATAGGAATTGATGTAAGTTAAACCAAGGGAAATGCGATCGCTGGGCTTGACGGTTAACTGCGCTAAAGCACCATAATTCCCATCAAATAACCCGTTTCCAGGAGTGGGGTTATTAGCTGTACTACTTAAGTAGCCTAAACTTAGGCCTATTTTATCGCCAAGCTGGTGGTTAACTGCTATGCCTTTATCACCCAGTTGTCCATAAATCGGGTTTCTTGTCCCAAAAGTAGACACAGCCCCAAAAGCACCATCACCATCAAAGAGGTTAACTGTACTGGTAACATCGTCTGCTGCACCACCAGTAGCAATTAGTTTTACTTGTGTATTCTTGCTAACAGGAAAGGTATATGATAGAGTTGCTATGGAAAAATTGTTACCAGGATCGCTACTAGCAAAAAACAAGTTTCCTTCTGGAGTATTAATATTGGGACTATTAATATTATTACTTTCCAGTATAGTAAGAAGTGTATCTTGTCCTGTAAAACTGCTAACAAACTTTACTCTTGTTCTCGCACCTAAAGTGGTATTTTTCCCAGGAATATCTGCATTATTAACCGTTTTGTTTGTCAACACATCACTAACAACTGCTACAACTTGCCCTTGTAGCTTAGTGGTGGTAGAAAATTGATTAGCTTCCAATTCAGCAGTTTTGGCTTCTACTGTGTCTACACGCCCCCGGAGGGTGGCTAATTCTGTGGAAAATTGCTCTTGCAATTTTTGGATTGTTGCTAAGTCTTGTTTTGTCGTCAAATCAGCGGTAGCAGTAGCAATTAGTTCATTGACTCGATCTAAACAAGCATTCAAACCGGCTGCAAACTCGTATCTTGACAACGCCCGATTACCCCGAAAAGTCCCGTTGGGATAACCTGCAATACATCCATAGCGTTCTACCAATGATTGTAAAGCCTGAAATGCCCAATCATTAGGTTGAACATCAGATAATTGAGATACGGAGGTAACTTGAGATACTTCCTGTTCCTGGATATTATTAACTTGTTGTTCTGAATTATTGGTTGGTAATGTTTCTGCCCATGCACCAGAACTCATACATAGCATGGAACTGATCACACTAGAACTGGTAATTAAATACGTCCAAAATTTCTGCATTTTTCCTCACACCTGTGTTTAAAGTTGATAATGCGATACTGAAGTTAGTAAAGCTATTAATAATTACTATCAATATAATACAGTTCTCAGTAATTTTTTCACAATAAAAAGTTAAGAAATCTTTATGAACTGGAAATATTCTCAGTATACAGCAGTATTACCTGAGATTTCCAAATATTCTGTAATTCTTGATACAGTAGCATTTTTTGATGACTTATATGAGAATGGATCTCATTATAAGATATAATGCCAATGAAGTTTTATTGTCAACCTCAAACCATGAGAAGTTCTAGAGAAGTTAAAATAGATAGAAAAACCAGAAATTTCTTACCTCTGATTACCTTAATAATATTGTCAATAGTTTATGGATGTAACAATCCTAACAGTAGGGAGGTTGTAAAAACAGAACCAGCCCCAGTCCAAAAATCACCAAAGACTAAAGTAGTTACCACATTTTTACCAGTTTATTTGTTTACTAAAGCGGTAACTGGGGATATTGCAGATGTAGAGATTTTAGTTAAGCCTGGTACAGAGATACACGAATATCAAGGGACACCAGCTAATATAAAAGCGATCGCTACGGCTAAGGTATTAGTCAAAAATGGTTTAGGCCTAGAGGAGTTTTTAGCAGATACAATTAAAAATGCTGGAAATTCCCAACTAATGGAAATTGATGCTAGTAAAGGTATTCCAGCTATTAATAAAACTTCCCCCATAGATAAAACAGCAACGGGAGAACATGATCATAATCATGAACACCAATTGGGAAATCCTCATGTTTGGTTAGATCCAGTTTTAGCAAAACAGCAAATTATTAATATTCGAGATGGTTTAATTATCGCAGATCCGGTCAATAAAGCCAACTATCAGACCAATGCAGCGGCATATATTCAGAAATTAGATAATTTAAATAATGAATTTCAACAGACTATTAAAAAAACTCCAAACTGCACCTTCGTCACCTTCCATGATGCTTTTCCCTATCTTGCCAAACGTTATAATATTAAACAATTAGCGGTAGTAGAAATTCCTGAAAAGCAACTTTCCCCAACAGATGTCCAAAAAGTGGTGAATACAGTCAAAAAATACCAAGTTAAAGCCTTATTTAGCGAACCAGGGTTAGATAACAAATTACTGACAAGTATTTCTCAAGATTTGGGGTTAACTGTGCGGACTTTGGATTCTTTAGAAACGGGTGATACCAATCCAGAGTATTATTTTAAAGCAATGAAAGCTAATTTGGAGAGTTTAGTCGCTGGGTGCAAGTGACGTAGGGGTAAAGCAAGAGCTTCATTGGTGTCAACCTAACGTAAAACCCATAACCCAACTGGGAATTCATTCCCAGTCTTATAGCAGAAGTCATCTGAAGATGACTAAAAGAACTAGAAAATTTTTGAACTTGTTTAGTTTACTTTAAGTAGGTGGGCGGAGGAAAATCAAAATATATTTCGTTTTTTGAAATGGCTAAAACCCAACGACAATAACCCATCGAGGTGAATTTACATATCGTTACACATTTTGGTTATTTCACGTCCACCTACTTAGTAAACTTTAGCTATTAGCCCGGAAATTCATTTTCAGGCGGGTCTGTCAGCCCAGCCAAACAAATAAGCCATCCGTAGCTTAAGTTGACACCAATGAAGCTCTTGCTTTACCCCTATCAATACTACGACTCCTGAATCCTTCTTTTTTTCGGACTTCTGACTCTTGCTATATCACTATAAATTATTGGCATCTCAAATCCTAACTTCCATGACTGACAAACAAGCAGAATTTACATTACCAATATTAAAAGTTTCTGGGTTAACAGTCTACCAAAGCAGCTATCTAGCTGTGCGAGATGTTTCCTTTGAATTGTTAGCAGGAACAGATACAGCCATAGTTGGTCCAAATGGGGCTGGGAAAAGTACCTTAATTAAAGCTATTTTAGATTTAATTCCCCGCAGTGCCGGAACAATTGAAGTTTTTGGTCGCCCAATTTCTAGACTAGGAAATTTGCGGAATCAGTTGGGATATATGCCACAAAACTTTATTTTTGATCGCAGTTTTCCCATTTCGGTTAGTGAATTGGTAGCTTTAGGAATAGGGAATAAAAAACATTCATTTTTCTCGAAATTTTGGCAACAAAAACGGGAAATATCAGCAGCAGTTACCACAGCTTTACACCGTACAGATGCTTATAGGTTGCGAAATCAGGCTATTGGCACTCTGAGCGGTGGTCAATTGAAGCGGGTATTATTGGCTTATTGTTTGGTAACACCGCGAAAATTGTTAGTATTGGATGAAGCTTTTGCGGGGGTAGATGTCCAAGGAACAACGGATTTTTATGCTTTATTAAATGAATTAAAACGAGAAGAGAATTGGACGGTGTTGCAAGTTTCTCACGATATTGATATGGTAAGCCGTCATTGCGATCGCGTCATCTGTCTCAATCAAACTCTTGTCTGTTCCGGTAAACCGGAAATAGCCCTTTCACCACAAAATCTGCTGGCTACTTATGGTCCTGGTTTTAGTCGCTATGAACATCATCATTAGGGAACAGGGAACAGGGGGCAGGGAGTAGGGGGAGTAGGGGGAGTAGGGGGAGTAGGGGGAGTAGGGGGAGTAGGGGGAGTAGGGGGAGTAGGGGAGAAATTTCTTCCTTCTTTCTCCTGAACTTCTTTCTCCTGAACTTCTTTCTCCTGAACTTCTTTCTCCTGAACTTCTTTCTCCTGAACTTCTTTCTCCTGAACTCCTGATAGCGCAGCGTGGCGTTAGCCATACTCCTGATAGCGCAGCGTGGCGTTAGCCATACTCCTGATAGCGCAGCGTGGCGTTAGCCATACTCCTGAACTCCTAACTCCTCTCAGTATGACCATTAACTATCATGACTTGGTGAATTTATTACAATTTCCCTTTATGCAGCGTGCCATTATGGGTGCTGTGTTAATGGGCATTTTAGGTGGTTTATTGGGCAGTTTCGTTACCTTACGACAATTATCCTTTTTTAGTCATGCCGTTGGTCATGCAGCCTTGGTAGGTGTGGCATTAGGCGTGTTACTCAACACTAATCCTACTTGGATGTTACTCCCGTTTACCTTAATCTTTGGGGTTGTTGTTCTCTACCTAATTGATAAGACTGATTTGGCTAGTGATAGCGTTCTCAGTATAGTGCTATCTGGGGCGTTAGCAATTGGTGTAATTCTCACCAGTTTTATTAAAGGATATCGCGGTAACTTAATGGGGGTACTATTTGGCGATATTTTGGCTATAGATAACACAGATTTAATTTTGACGCTATTGGTACTTGTTGGTAGTAGCGTTTTTTTATTATCAACTCTGCCGCAACAGATTTTGTTAACTCTTAACCCCGACGTTGCTCAAGTGCAAGGCATACCTGTACAGTTATATCGCTATGGATTCGTTGTTTTGCTTTCTCTTGCCGTAGCTGTAGCAATTAAAGCCGTTGGTGTTTTATTAGTAAATGCGTTTTTGGTAATTCCGGCTGCTACAGCCAAACTTATGAGTCACCATTTCAGCCGGTTTCTGATTCTATCGGTGGTTGTCGGCTGTAGCAGTAGTATCGCGGGAATGATGGTTTCTGGTTTGTTTAACCTAGCATCTGGACCAAGTATTGTTTTTGTGCAATTTCTGGTATTTGTGACTGTGTTTAGCTGGGTGAAGTTGACAATGAAGGTCGGCTAAAATTCTTTTGAATAACCCCTTGACTAATCTTTTTTATCATGCTAGATTTAGTGGCGGTGGTGAATAAAACAGCCCACGCCGGGATAGCTCAGTTGGTAGAGCAGAGGACTGAAAATCCTCGTGTCACGAGTTCAAGTCTCGTTCCTGGCATTATATAACTGGATTACCTACTGATAATTTTAGTAACTTTTATCATAGCAAACAACCTAATCCGCCCAATCTTTTAATCCCTATAATCCGCGATTCTGACTTTGTCGGAGGCACATCGCCGGATTCGTTAAGAATTGTAAAACCATAAGAATGTAAGGATTAAAATGTCATGAAACCTTAAGATGAGAATTGCTGTGATCTGAACTAGCGATCGCTATAATTAATATTAGTATAGATTAGGCTGGTTTTAGAGAATTCCTTGCAGCAGCACTGACGCGATCGCTTTTGACCAAACTCCCGTACCTCAAGCAATTTTCGTGTTACGTAGTGATTCTACTTGGGTGAAATACTATCTGTATAATAATAGCAGAAGTATCTTACTAATGGTCAAATTCACTTGGCAATTTTTGAATAACGAAGTCTAGAACTAAAGTAGCCATCTCCAATGCCTCCTCAGCTTCGGATCTTTCCGGCTCAATTACATCCCCTGGATATCGAAATTCCGTTGCATAAGGGGTCAAAGTATCCGCTATATCTTTTAAATCATGAAACCCAGGTTCAAACAATGAACAGATATCTAACAAAACATCCAAATCATGGGTTTTTTTGACTACCTGCTCTTGATATGTCAAATAAGCCTTTAATGCTTTTTCGGCAGCCTGTTGACAATGGTAAACAACAGCATCCAACAGAGATTCTTCATTATTAAGTAACACATACGCAGCCTTTAAATCTCGCTGGCTCTTGATTAACCACTGTCTAGTTTCTGCAAATTTTGCGTTATCCATACAGGAGTTTACCCTGACTTATTACTTGATTGACTAGTGAGTTGGCTACACTAGCCTTGAGTTCAACTTCTGAGCGGGTCATCACCAGAATATCTTTTGGAATACCAATACCACGCAAAGCTTTGTATGCCTGACGCGCTCGACGATAGCGTGGTTCATCTGATTTTGAGATAATCACTAATAAGTCAATATCGCTATCCTCGGTCGGTTCACCGTAAGCATAAGAGCCGAACAAAAAAATCTGTTCTGGTTCGAGCGCGCTCACCAGTCGGTTAGTAATTTCATTTAGAAACTGAGTGCTTAAATGCTTGGCAGCCATAAAATTTAACTTATTCTAATACTTTCTTTAAAATACACTAAACACGATGGGGCAATGAACTTTTGCAAAATTTTGAACAACCAAAGCGATCGCTATGATTAATATTAGTATAGATTAGGCTGGTTTTAGAGAATTCCTTGCAGCAGCGCTGACGCGATCGCTATGAGTAGTATTTTTAGAAAAGGTAAGTATAGATTAGTATGGCTGGTTTTAGCGATCGCCCTTGGCTTATCTACTATAATTTCTGTGAGGATAGCGTAAGCGCTGCTGCAAGCAGTTCGCTACTATTGTCCTTAGTAGTCAAGGGATTGTGGTTACACCTCTTGCTGTACCTTCAGCCGGTGACAAGTCAGAATCTCTGATGCGGGTCTGAAGATAAACTATCTAAAAACTGACTCGGTGTAACAATCAAGATATCTCGAAAAGGATGCAGTTCTAATAAGTCTTTGTCTCCTGTGATAATATGAGTGGCATTTCCAGAAATGGCTAATTCTAAGAATTTATTATCTTTAGGATCTCGACAAATATCAATTGTTTCATTAATTGTGATTAATTCTGTTTCTCTGGCTAAACTGGCTAAAAAGTCTTCACGAATTTCTCTCGATAGATAGCGGTCAAATTTTGGACGACTGAGTACATCAATTAATTCTGATAAAATCTCCACAGAAATTAAGATTACTCTGTTTTGTTTGGCTTCTCTAAGAGCTTGCATTGTGGTAGATTTAGAGAAGATTAATGCACTGACAATTACATTTGTATCAATTACGATACGGTTAGTTTTCATCGTTGAGAATAGATTCTAAAATTTCTGGGGTCATTCCGTTAGCAATGGCTTGTTGACTCGCTTCTTCCATGATATCTAAGAGTGGTTTTTGACTGACTGCTTTTTGCAGCATTATGTTGAGAAATATTTGGATTTTTTGCTGTTTTTCTGGTTCTGCTTCTCGGTACGCTTTGGCAATTTCTGGCTCAACTTGAATGGTAATGTTTTCCATGATAAGTTACAAGTTCATTAGTCTAGTTTTATTATAGCGATCGCCAGCTATTTCTGTTTTACAGTATTACCTATCCTGAATTATCTTAATCTCCTCTTCTGTTAACCTATACAATTTGTACACTATAGGGTGTGTTGGCTAGTGTTAAGGATGTTTTAGATGAGATGCAAGCATAGGAAATGAGAATTTCAGACCGGCTGTATGTGCAGGTTTTGACTTTAGCACAGGAAAAGAAAGTTTGAGGATAGGTAAGGTAATTTATCTCGTGAGCAGTTGTTAGTGAGATTTCAATGGCGAACTGCTGACGCGATCGCTATGAGTAGTATTTTTAGAAAAGGTAAGTATAGATTAGTATGGCTGGTTTTAGCGATCGCTCTAGTACAATACGGCGTAAATTTCCAAAGACATTTTCCGCTCCCCGCCTAGAGGTGATTATCAAACGTAATATCACAATAGAAGCGAACTCTACCAGGCACTAACTCTTAAAATCTTATGCCTAATTAATTGATAAGCATAACCTAAAGAATGAGCAATCGGCATTGTTAATAAAACGATTCCACATAAAAACCAGCGACTTAAAAAGGATGGTATTTTACCTTTATCACCTCGCCAAATTTCTGACTCGAAACTAGTTCTTGATTTTAATGTGACTCGCAGACTTTCTAAAAATGGTAATAACAGCCCTAAGATAACTAATATTACCATAGGTAGCCCCAGTCGAGGAAACAGTAAATCAATTAACAACAATAAAGTTATTGATGATATTACCAAAAATGGTACTATGCCTCTTATTTGGGACTTAATAGAGTGTTTAATGCTGGTTAAATAACGACCTCGACCGTATTTAAAATATTGAATATAGAGAGACTTGAATGTTTTTCGGGGATAGTACCAAACACGGATTTTGGAACTGATGTAGATTGCATTTTGGTCTTTTTTAAGTAGTTTTTGGTTGAGTTCCGCATCTTCATTAGCAGTTGCTTCTGTTGAATAACCTGATACTTCTGTCAAAGCCTTCTTCCAAAAACATCCTAAATAAACAGTTTCTGCATAACCGTTATAATTTGGGTCTCTATATTTTGCTCCTCCACTGCCTAAAATACTCTTGGAACTTAGAGCTATTCCCGCTTGAAAAAGTGTGTTAGCCGCAAAACGTTGCGCTCCACCAACATTTAGAGCTTTGGATTCTAGTAATGCTTCGACACATTTTTCTATATAGTCAGGAGCGTAGTCTGAATGAGCATCGGCTCTAAGGAAAATATCACCCGTGCATTCCTGTAATATGAGATTTAGTCCAGCAGATTGAACCTTTAAAGGGTTATGTATGAGTTTAATTCGGGAATCTTGTGTAGATAATCTTTTTACTATCTCTTGAGTGTTGTCATTACTCCCACCATCAGCGATTATGACTTCAATTAAATTCTGATATTCTGTTGCTAAGAAACCTTTGATTACTCGTTCTATATTAGCTGATTCGTTGTAGGTGGGAATGGCAAGAGAAATGGTGGGTAAATTATCTAACATAATTTCTTATTATTCCTTTGAGAAAGCACTCGTAATTATCTTAAGAGAATCATACAATTTTGTTCATAATCTTTGAGAGATAATCATCCGAGTGATGTTTTTGGAAATATTTTACCGATTCCCAGTAAAGAAATTCGTATTCGCTTACATTCATGCTAAACAAATGGTTAATGCACTGTAACAGTGCCGACTCATCATTAAAGTTAACCATAAATACAGATTTTAATTCTTTTAAATAAGCGAAGGCAGGAATATCATTTACGATTAGTATCTTCCCAAATTTTAACGCTTCTGGTATGACAGCACTTTGCGTTGAAAAAAAGTAAGGAACTACTACAAAATGTGTTGTATGTAACAAAAAAATCTTGCCAGAATTTGTCATGTAGCCAGGAAATTTAATTATTAATTCTTCGTCGTAATTTACATCTATACCTATGTCACGACCGCCACGAATAAATCGAGCCTTACCTGGGTAATTCTTACTGATAGAATTGACAAGTGATATAAAACCTTGAGGATTTTTATCTTTTGCTATCGTACCAAGCAATGAGAAAACTTTGTAATTATCCCAAGTAAGCTTCAACTGTAATAAGTTTTTTTGCAAGTTTGTCTCTAACTCAGATGAAAATGTCAAATTAACCTTAATAATTTTTTGGATTTCAACAAATTCTTTAGCTCTAGTTAATGCTTCATCACTTGGTATTAAAACCTTATCCGATAATTTGGCAAATAATAAATTACAATAATAGACTAGCAATGCTTTAATAGGATTAATTCTTCCTGGTTCATACTTAGGTTCATGCATTAAATAAATTATTTTCAAATTTTTAGAAAATAATTTACTTATGATTCTTAGTATGCTTGATAAAACTAAATAATCAAATTGAAGTGCAAACAAAAACAGTGCAATACTATTATCTGCCTCTAAGCTTGCTAATTTTTTTCCCACAGATACAATTGTTTTATTCTTAAAAACAGATAGATAATTAACATTATAATTACTACTATCAACATATCTATTATTTTTTAAAACTGCATAATATGAGTCAGAAAAAGGCTTTAGGTTAGGATTTTTGGGGTTGACAATATATATGTACTGCATGGGTTTATTGATGATAATAATCCAAATGGTTTTTAGTGATGTAGTAATTTGAGATAGGAAAACAAATTTTACTTGCTATAAAAAATGATTATTATCCTATAATTATGAGCAAAGCAAGAGATAAATAACTAAATCACACTACAACAAATAGACATTTCCGAAAATTAAATATATGTGGACTAAAAACCTTGTAGGGATGTTTTCTGGAATATCCTTACATTCATTATCGGAGATGTCTATTGTATTTAAACTAAAGTGATAATGTGATTAGATTACATTTCTTTGTTATGAGATGCTATGGTTTTCTGCTCAACTGTATTACTTTTGTATTTTGAATATAAAAAATTGATCAATTTCAGTCTTAAATAAGTGGGTGTATTGTGAATACAAAAGTGCAGCAATCTCTTTAATAAGATATTTATTTCTGACGGAAATGAGTTGGGTGTAAAATCTAATTTATACTTATCAATAGGAAGATTGTAAGTTGATGTTCTTAACAATTTACCACCATCAATAATGTGTTCTCCATAATCAAATACAGTTTCATAGACACCATAAAAACTCAGTCCTCCTTGCTCACGCGCTCTGGAACTACCAGAATTTTCAAACTCCCATATACTCTCACCCTCTTTAATCAAAGATAAAAGTGAAGATTTTTTCCATATAGAAGCTTGAAGAGATGCTAGATATGGCATCATCATATCGTATCTACCAAATAAACTATCTTCATTTTCTGGATAAAAAGGTTTTGGACGACGGACAAGTCTAAGAGAGTCAATATTTTTCCTGATGATAAATTCTAGACAATTCTCTATTTGCAGTTGATTTATTTTTTTGCGGATAATAAAATCATCTAGTGTTAACAGGACGTACTCAGTATCAATCTGATTAATCCATTCTAATAAGCACGAAGACCAACTTAGATATTGACCCTTTCTATTTACAAGAGTTTTACTCCTTTCAGAAAGCAAAGAGTCTGTTCCTAAATAGACTGGATATGGGCAATCAGACCAATATTTTTCGAGAAAATCAAAGTTTAGAGTCCACAAGGATTTGTATTTATCTGATGAACAAATAAGAATTGAGAGCTTTTGCATATGCTGGTTAGAGGGTGTTCTAAAATTTAAAGACTGCAATCATGAATATTAATTGATTGAAAATCAATAGCTTGAATTATAATACCCATCAACCTAAAAAACTAATACTCGGGTTATTGAAGGATGATTATAAACGAAAAATGAATAAAAATACATTAAAGAAATTGCTAAAAACATACTTATGTTAACTACTTTTCTACCTATGTCTTTATTTGAGAATAATAAAGCTAACGCTATTATGATTAAAAAATTTAAATAATATTCCAAACGCAATGCAATAATTGGAGAGTAAGAGTATAACAAACAAGAACAAAATAGGATAAAACAAATTTTTATGAGTAAATTAAATGTAATGTTGTGATACTGAAAAAAGGTTTTCTTTAAAAGAATTATCATAATAATTAAAAAAGCATCCATTATCATTTTATAAGTTAATTTTTCTACTCCTTCATCATTAACTATGTCATATCCTGAGTATATTTCTTGAGAAGTATTAAAAAAAGATTGACCAAAGATAAAAATTATAGATACAAACAATAATAATGAAAGAAAAGATGAGGGTTTCGATAATCTTCTGATTTGGAAAATATTAACAAAAAACAAGCATATTAATAGATATAAGCTTGACATATGAGCAAAAAACTGAAATATAACGAAATAAATAACATAGAATCTATTATAGAGATTTGATTTTATCTTATTGGCATTGCTAAAGAGAAATTGTGAAATGGAAATAATATTCAAGAAAATTGCTATAGCTAGTCCTTGCCTCAAAAAATTTGCTGTCATTAGTATCCCTGTATTTGTAAATACCATGAATGATATAGTGAGCAAGAGTGAATTAGGGCTAAAGCTAGTCAAGAATGAAACACCAATAAAAATTAGACTTATTATTGTAAATTCAGTTAAAACCAGTAGTAGTGTGTCATTGCCAGTGATTACAAAATAAAACTTCATTATTAGCTGTAGTAAAATATCAATTTTTGGAAAATTAATACTCCATAGTTCTTCTAGAGATAGAGTCTTTGCTTGCTGATGAAAAATATTTGGGTCTAGATTTGGATCATCATATATATTTCTAAAACCAAGAAACAAAGACCACCCAAAATACAAGAAAAATAATGACCACAAAATTTGTATTTTATTGAATTTGATAATATTAATTAAAAAGTATAGAAACAAAATAATTATAAAGTATAACGTAGGAAAAATTCCAATAATGTCTGCCATTTTTTATTTTAGGTATCTAAAATTGACTAGAGATAAAAGTGAGTGAAAGTTTAACCGTTTAGGGATACAAAAAAATAGACAACATGACAATCCACGAACTCACTACTAAAACTAAATGGCTCTTCGGTACTTGTTATGCTAAATTATTTTTTTTAAATCCCAAGATCCTTGTTATATAAGGATTTTACATTAATTTATTGGTTATTTTGACAAATTTGGTATCAAAAACAATAAAATCCTTTATTTATATGGGTTGTGGGGTAAATAAACTCATATTTGGCATAAAAGGTACGGAAGAACCAACTAAATTTAGTCTAGATTTGGTTTTTTCCAGTTAATTGTTAAGTAATTGGACAAAAATATTTACAGTCATTGCGAGCGAAGGGAAGCAATCACAACCCTTGGAATTGCTTCATTTCACTTTGTTCTATATGGCTAACGCCACGCTGCGCTAACGCAATGACATTGTGTAATTAATTCTGTCTCACTACTTAATACTCAAAAATGCTACAGTGGGCTGCCAATTGTCTTTTGGGTATTTCTTATGGAATTTGAGCTATAGGATAAATCACTCCCAAACCCTGCTAAGTAAGAACTTTAAGACTTAGAAAAATGTTATGAGGTACAGTTAATCAATCTTCCGTATTTAAGAAACTAGTTTATTCTTCTTGTTACTGTACTTGTTAACAGTAAAAACTGCTATATAGACTAAAACTAGATAAACTTCTTTTAAAATTACGCTATCATTCAACAACGCCTACATTTTCACAATTTATCAGTTGATAATTTTCTAAGATAAAATAAACCACAGCCATAAATTATATCTGGAACTTTTGCGGTGTTAGCATTTTCGTAAAAATCATCCTTATCATCAATGTAAGAAAAAGAAATCAGATCATAATCTGCCTTAGTAAGGGAGAGAATAGTTTCAACAGAGAACACACGATGTCCATTAAATTCAACTCTCTCAAAACCAATAGGAACTGATAACAATAAAGTTCCACCTGGTTTTAATAACTTTGTTAAAGAAGTCAAACCTTTAATATGCCCTTCGGGATCAATTGGATCTCCATATCGCCCCAGTCCAAAATGCTCTAATGCATGTAAACAAGAAAGAGAATCACAAATGTTGACTGGTACGCTTTCCGATTGCATCAAATCAGCTTGACGAAAAGTCATACCGGAAACATTTGAAGCCATAGGTCTAACATCGAGAATTTCAATATCACGGAAAGTCAGCACATGGGATACAAAACCATCAATTCTTGAGCCAACATCTATGTGATGCTCTGGATTATTTTGATAAATCTTGCGTGCTGCCCATAGGTCTTGGTGAAAATAATGTTTAGTGATATGACCAGCCCCTTCATATCTGTCTATCATACATGGAAATAGATTTCCTATAGCAATAGCTCGATTGGATTTCTGACTTTCCAAATAAAATTTTAGGAATTGAGAAATATAAATAGGAACTCCTCTGAAAAATGAAATCGTATTAAGAGGAGTAAATCCTAATTCAGAAATAACATGATAAACTATCTTAAGATTATAACGTATTCTAGGTATCAATGATTGGCTCATATTTTTGTTCATGTTTGTTTTGAAGATGAATAATAGGACAATTATCTCTATTTTATTGGTGAGTTACTAAAAACTTATTTTACTTAGCATAACAATAATTGTTTGCTTATAAATATTGATAAACCAACCAATTAAGATCATTACATGGATTGTAGAAATAATAACCATAAACTCAAGTTGAGAAACTAATAATCCAATTAGTATACATATCAGAAACCAAATTAAAGGAAATATTAAAGATTTTAGCCAAAACCATTTAGGTAAATTTAACAGTTTAAGTCCTGAGAAAATCATCAGCCAAGTTAAAAGAAATCCAATATTACCTGCCACAGCGCCTAAAAAACCGAATTTGCTTGCCCCAATAGCAATCAGTGTTAATGAAAAGCACCCACTTATCAACTGAATGCTCATCACTAGCCTGGGGGCAATACTCAGGAGGATGAAGAATCCCACAGCATTCAGTGAAAAAAGTCCATAAATTAATGTCGCAATCCTAAAAGCTATTATAGTGCTTTTAGTAGCTGCACCTGCAAACATTAAATGCATGACTAATGGGGCAAACATAAACAGCCAACCAGCAGAAACAAGGGCAAAGAGAGCGTTCACTTCCAGAGCCTGTTTTATCTTTTGGGTAAACTCTGGATGACCCATACTATCGTTTTCTGAGTAATTACTCAGAACTGGGACAAGAGGCTGAACAGGTAATGCTGAAAATGAATTAATTGCCGATGTTGCATCAGTAATTCCAGCATACATTCCCAAGGTTTCAGAACCCAAAAAATAACCAACAATCAGCCGATCCCCCCTACTGAATACAGCAGTCCCTAATGACATTAACCAGATAGTTAAGCTGTAGTTAGCAATTGCCATAACCTTTTCTGTTTTCCAAATAGGCTTTAGGCTGACACCACGAATTAGAGATAGTACCACCCAAATATGACTTAATAATGTTACTATTGTAGTCAAAGCTTGCCACTGCATGAGTGCTACCGTCCGACCACCAAACCAGGCTACACCAAACAGCCCAAAACTCAGCAAAAAATGCTGCATCGTATTCAAGATATTTAGTAAACTATAACGCTGGTAAGCTTGCTCTATACCTATTAAAACTTGTTGAAATAATTTTGCCCAGATAACGAGTCCACCAATCTGTAACGCTTGTACAACTACTGAATGTTGTATTTTTCCTACTTTAGGAAACAGATCAATAATACCATCAGCACCAAAGAAAAGAGCGATCGCCGCGAGTGTAGCTAGTATAAGCATACCCCCGATGGTAATGGTTAAAGTTTGCGATAACCCATTGACATCTTCCTTTCTTAAGTCCTGGGAAACAAACACAGTAGTTGCTGTAGCAAGACCAGCCTCAGCTAAAGCAACAATTGTAATTACAGTGCAAGAAAGTGTCCACAAACCGTATTCTTCAACGCCAATCAGGCGAATTAGTAAGGGAATTGTCAGGATAGCCAATCCAATTCGGATAATTCCACCAGCGGCATTATATAATCCATTCTTTAAAAAATTGTTATTCACCTAAAGCATTGCCATTTGATAGAAAAGTTCCGGTTGATTATTTATTTTCTGAGCCGCAATTAATGTGGATTAAAAACCAATCTAATCTTTTGTTTTATCCCATAATTAGCCGTAGCTGTCCCCTACTCCGACCATTCATGATCCTGACTAGCCTCTTCAACCAAGTCAGCCATGCCCTGGGAATCCAACAGTGTGACTGGGTTAGTAAGACTCTTATCTTATCCAATGTATTGCTTAGTTAAGCCATTTTCAACCAGCCAAATACATCATCAACAGTTAATTTTAAATCTACTCCTGCCAATACAGGCAGAATATCGGTTTTTTCCATCAGTATTGGTTGGCGATCGCATAAAAATACTAGAATACTTAAATCATCAGGATCAAGAAACCATCCTAATTTACATCCATGCTCCATACAATACAAGATATTGCCAATCACTTTATTTGATTTCTGTTCAGGAGAGAGAATCTCAATTACCCAATCTGGAGACTGTTCAAATCTATCTGGGACTTCTCCACTGCTAAGGAAAGGAATATGTTCCCATGTAAAAACTGCTATATCGGGAACAATTGACCTACTACCAAAGCTACACCTGAGTTCAGGAAAAGCATAGGCAATTTTTTCAGATTCACTCACCAAATTAATTTCGCTGCTAAGTTTCCCTTGCAGTCGGCTGTGTCTTCCTTTAGGCATGGGTTTTTGAATAATATCTCCATCCAAGAACTCTGACGCAGGCTTGGTCTCCGGCATCATTAAGAACTTTTCTAATGTAATATCTTTTGTAATATTTTTTACGGCACTGATGGTCATATATTTATGATTGGGGTAGCCGACTGTGGAAATCGTTTAAGGGAATGTAGGAATAGGTGGACTTGGTTTGTGTAGTCGCGTATCCCTGACGGGAGCCGGAGGCATCTTTATAATCGCCGGAAACTTTTCAAACATCCTCTGAGATAATTATATCCTATAGATCAGAACTTGCGAAACGTATAAATTCTTCCCTACGAGGGAATGGGGGGTCAAAGCCTCTCTCCGCACCTCTCACTAACCCTCTCCTCTTAGGGAACACCAAAAAATAAATTACCCAATTTTGTGGGATAGGCATCCTGCCTGTCCTTGATGGTAACAGGCAAGATGCCTGCACCACAAGGGATTTTTGGGTATTTTTTTAATTGGAATTCTCTAAGAGAACTCCACAAAAAAGATGAACTGCTTGTATTATTAGCAGGCAAGATGCCTGCACCACAAGGAATTTTGGGATATTTTTTTATTGGAAGTCTCTAAGACTCTTATCTTATCCAATGTATTGCTTAGTTAAGCCATTTTTAACCAGCTAAATACATTATCAACAGTTAATTTTAACTCTACTCCTGCCAATGCAGGCAGAATATCGGTTTTTTCCATTAGTATTGGTTGGCGATCGCACAAAAATACTAGAATACTTAAATCATCAGGATCGCAGACATTGTTTCGAGAGTCTATACCTTAATTAGACATAGCTTTCCCCTGCTCCGGCCTTCTCAGTTACGAGCAGGTTGCGAGGGAGGAACCGAGATCAAAAGACCATCAAAGCTCAACTCCTAAAACACAGACAATTTAATTAATCTCGTCAGAGTGTGAAGACAAATTACACCCGACCAAAAAACCCTGACCGCACATTAGCCTCCGAAGACTTCTTCTTGTCTTCTTTACCTCCGTAATAACCACTGGCATAGTAATATCCACCATAACCACTTTCCTTACCAATACCATTCACAACCATGCCCAAAATAGGCACTCTCGCCTGCTCAAGTAATGACTTCGCCGCAGTTACCGCTGAATACTCCACTGCACCGGGACGGACAACCAGCAATAACCCATCCACATACTTGCCAACAATCAGGGGATCAGTAACAGCCGTTAAGGGAGGTGTGTCAATAATTACGAAATCATAATCCTTACTAGCCTCTTCAACCAAGGCAGCCATGCGCTGGGAATCTAACAGTGCCACTGGGTTAGGCGGAATTTTTCCTGCTGGTAACATATTCACCAGAGGGGATACTTCCTGGACAGCATTTTCTAACTGCGCCTGACCGGCTAAGATATTGCTTAATCCCAGCAAATTGTGTATTTCCCAAACCCGGTGCTGACGGGGAAGACGCATATCAGCATCCACTAACAGGACTCGTCTTCCTACATAAGCTGCTGCTAGAGCCAGATTTGCCGCCACAAAAGATTTACCCTCTCCAGGGGTTGCACTAGTCACCAAAATCACCCGCAATTCTTTGTCAGAGCAAGTGAACCCCAGGTTAGTCTGGAGCATTTCAAAAGACGTACTGACTGGTGAATAGGGGTCATCCAATAATGGCAACTCTTGCCGACCTTCCTGCCGATTTTTCGGATTTTTTTCCCCATATTGGGGAATCGTCCCCAGCAAAGGAAAGCCCAACAGCCGATTGGCTTCTTCAATATTTTTGAGGGATTGATTCATGGATTCCAACACCAGTGCCGTTCCTGCGCCTAAAATAACTCCCAAAAATCCGCCTAGTGCGAGGTTGAGGGGAATCTTAGGAGAAATGGGACGTTCAGGAACTAAAGCTCCAGAAATGATCCGCGAATTACCTACATTCTGATTCTCTAAAACCTGAACCAACTGGAATTGCTTCAGAAATTCTTGGTAGGTGATTTGTGCAACAGTTAACTGTCGCTGTAGCTGTTGTTGTTGTTGTTCCAGTCGAGGTAAGCTATCCAAACGTCTTCTGTTAACTATAAATACCCTTTGCAATTCCTCTATTTGTTTTGTTAATGCTAACCTTTCTACTTCTGATTTGACAAGGTCTTGAGTTAATGCCTGTTTAAGTTCTCCTATCTGCAAATTCTGTTTGGATAGGAACTCGGAACTACCAACGGTCTGGCTGACTCGCTGTTCTAGTACGTTTTTCAGAGATGCCTCTTTCATGACTAAATCCACGACCTTTGGATTATCACCAGTATAAAGACTTCGCGCCACTGCTAGTTCAGATTGGGTTTTTTGGTATTCTGTGAGGACTTGTTGTACACCGGGTGATTGACTTAAGGTACTGAGATCCACAGCCTGTTGTGTACCCAGTTTCATTTCATTCTGTAAAGCTACGGAACGAGTCAAGGCCGCCGCCAATTCCCCTTGGCTCTGGGTAATTGCTTCATTCAGCTTTCCCAGAGATTCCAAACCAGTTTTCGCTTCTACATCCAGAGCTACCACTCGGTTGTTCTCCTTAAACCGGCGTAAGTTCATTTCTGCTTTCGTAACTCGGTGTTCAACTTCTGGTAATTCCTTGGATAAAAATTCTCGCGCTGACCTAGCTTCGGTACGGTTAGTGCGAACATTACTCTCTAAGTAATATTTCATCAGGGAATTCACCACATCTGCTGCTTCCTGGGGATTTGTACTTCTGTAAGAAAGCTGCATCACATCTGTTCCTCGGACAGTCTTCAGCTTCAGTTTTTTGAGAAAAACTTCCAAAGAAAGCTGTTTGCCTTGATTATCTGTCAACTTTAGTGTGGTAATAGTTTTTATAACGATGGGATAGGAGCGGATGATCTCAGATTCAGTATCTACTGGGTTGCTAAGGTTTGTCAGTGCGCCCAATTCTCCCATCTGTTGAGAGAGACTTGAGAGTGATGAAGCCCCACTTTTTTTAGTGAAAACCAATTTCCCTTCTGACTCGTAAACTGGTTTTGTTGAGTAAGTGACAAGGGCTGTGACTCCGAAGACAAAAGCAAATACGACTGATGCCACAGGCCAACGTCTTTTGAATATTAACCAGTACTGTTGAATATCAATAGGGGAATCTTGGTCTTCTTGGTTAATGGACATAAATTAATTTAAGAAAATATACTAAGTGTAGGAAGCGCTGTACAAGTTGTAGATCATCTGTTTGAACAAAAATCACTCATCCCCGGCTTTTGGCATTTAACATTTGTAAAATAGCGATTATTTGTTACGCAGTTTGATTGTCGTATTGAGTAGGGTGCGTCAGACAGAGGAAATCTGTTTTTTACCAAATTATTGGGTCTGACGCACCCTACAAGAGTAAAATCACTCAAAACTCTCTTCCTGTTCCCTGTTAAGAGTTCCCTGTTCCCTTGCCCCAACGACAATTTTTAACGCCCACCTACTTATAGCTTTGTAACAGCTTACCTTTTTCCCAAGCAAGAAAGCTGGAGATGATATTATCTAAGTTATTATACTTGGGCTGCCAATTCAATACCTGCTGAATTTTTTCTGCATCAGCCGTCACACAGGCTGGATCTCCGGGACGACGCGCCACTTCAATTACGGGAAAATCTACCCCAGAAATGTCTTTAACCCTTTCCACAACTTGTCTAACACTATAACCTTTGCCATAACCACAGTTGAGAATTTGACTTTCTCCACCCCTTTCTAGATAGCGTAACCCATCAACATGGGCTGTGGCTAGATCTTCGACATGGATATAGTCTCTAATTCCTGTCCCATCTGGGGTGGGGAAATCATTGCCAAATATCTTGAATTCTGCTTGGCGTTTGAGGGCTGCATTACAAGCATTGGCAATCAAATGAGTTGCACTGGTTAAGTTTTGTCCAATTCTGCCACCGGGGTCGGCTCCTGCGACGTTGAAATAGCGGAGAATTACATACCGCAGACGAGATGCCAGTCCGTAGTCTTGAATCATCCATTCGCTCATCAGTTTGGAGCGACCGTAGGGGTTAATCGGTAAAGTCGGAGTAAACTCTGTGACGGGATTTTCTCTAGGTTCGCCGTAAACTGCCGCTGTGCTAGAAAAGATCAATTGGTCAACACCCATGATACTACAGCACCGCAGTAAATTCAGGGTATTCCGGGTGTTGTTAGCGTAGTAATCAAGGGGCTGGGCAACGGATTCTGGTACAACTAGACTGGCAGCGAAGTGCAATACCGCACTAAATTGATGTTTGCCAAAGACTTGGTAAAGGCGGTCTATATCTCCTAAGTCGCCAATAATTAGCTGACCATAAAGTACAGCTTGTGCTACTCCTGTAGAACAATTATCATATACAACTACATCATAGCCAGCCTCACCTAGTTGACGCACCACATGAGAACCAATATAGCCGGCACCCCCTGTCACCAAGACTTTCTGATTCATCTGCCTTTACCTAATAAAACAACTCTGATGGTTTTCAAGACTATCACTATGTCCAACCATAATGAATAGTTTTTGATGTAGTAAAGGTCGTAAGATAGCTTTTCATAGGCATCTTCTAGAGAAGATCCGTAGGGATAAAGCACCTGCGCCCAACCAGTAATTCCTGGTTTGACTAAATAGCGCATTTCGTAATAAGGAATTGCTTCTTTGAGCTTGACATCAAACTCTGGCCTTTCTGGACGTGGACCAATCAGACTCATTTCTCCACACAACACATTCCAAATTTGGGGGAGTTCATCAATTCGCAGAACTCGTAGCCAATATCCTACTCTGGTAATGCGGGGGTCACGTTGACTTGCCCATTGTGCGCCCCTCTTTTCCGCGTCTTGATACATGGAACGGAATTTGTAAACCCGAAATGGTTTACCATACAGTCCTGTTCGTAATTGGCTATAAAAAATTGGTCCTGGACTATCTAATTTGATGATTAGTCCTACAAATATCATGAGTGGCGACACCAGCAGAGACAACAGACCAGTGACGATTATATCCATAATCTCTTTGATTTTGAGACTGCCACCACAAAATACCAAGTTAAAACCACTACTGAAAGCAAACCACTCATCTTCGAGTAGAGATGAGGGAAGTTTGTAGCATAGGGTTTCCCAAATATCAGGTAGACGGTAAACGGGAATCCCTTTCAGTCGGAGTTGCATGAGACTCTGCACTTGTTGATCAGAGAGACCTATTTGAGTTCCTACTACTACTCCCGATAAGGGTTGATGACTCCAATAAGATAAGTCATTGAGAGATCCTTCATGACTTAATTGGGGTTCGATTTCTGCTAACTCAGGGATATGTTGACCAGTTTCCGTCAGGATCACTAATCGCCCCAATGGATTTTGGGTTAAGAACATTTGGGCAAATTTTATGGCATGATTGTTGGCTCCTAGCATTAACCACCGACTTTGTTGAGCTTGCGATCGCCACCAATTAAATGCCCATATTCTTAAGATCATTGCCCAGATAGTAAAAATTCCCAGGTTAACTAATAATATACCCCGCATCCCTACTGAATTACCTTCCCAGTTTCCCGACAGATTAATTAACACGGAAGTTATGATGGCAACTATTAGACTGCTGATCAGGATGCGAGTCGGAGCTTGTAACCCAGCAATTTCTTTCTCTGGATGGTATGTATTTAACAAATACATTCCTGTTAAAGTCAGTAGTATAAATCCATATACAAATAGATCAAATCCTATCAATGGATGATCCAGAGTCCCGTAAGAACTAATTCCTAAACAGACAAATAGGCCAAAAATGTCTCCCATTATCAGAAATAGAGAGATAAAGCGTGGGAGTTTGACTAACTGAATACTGCCCCTATTAGTCTCAAATCCTATCTCTAGCATAAGTATTTTTTTTTAGAGCTTGGCTTGTAAAAACATGAATTTGTGAATCAATACCTTTTTTGCATTTAAGGTAAGAAAAGAGATTAATCCAGATGATATGCAATTGTGTAATAACAAACCCTGTACTTCACAAATCTTCCCGAATGAACACACTTTACTACACTGCGAGATTTTACAACTAGTAAGTGAATCTTAAATACATCTAATTGGTATCAAATACTTACTTAATCACAACCCATACCAAATTGTCAAGTTCCTAGCCACTGGGGTTTAGACTCAGTGATAGAAAGCGGAACAGCATCAGATTGAGTTAGTCAGATACTTAAGTAGGTGAGCGTTAAAAATTGTCGTTGGGGGAAGGCAGGGGAGCAGGGGGCAGGGCGCAGGGGGAAAGAGTTTGAGTTTGCTTTGCTCTTCTTCATATACCTTTAATTTTTTCTGTTCACCTACTTACATCAGAATTGAGGAGTCAGTATTCAGAGGAAGAAGCAACAGGGAACAGGAAAAACTCATGTTTAAAAACATGAGATTGAAATAATGACACTGTTTTTTCGTGCTACGCATCTTTTAAAAACATCTTTTTTTGACTGAAGCTCTAAACTGGTGAAACTTTAGTTTCTTATCTGTTCCCTGTTCCCTTCTTTTGTAAAGCTAGATTGCTGTTTGGCTTTGAATTAAGATCCTGTACCTCATTAATCTATAATATGCTGCATCAACCTAAACGCTGTCTGGAAAATGGGATTAAGTAAGTAGGTGAACACAATAAAACCAATTTGTGTAAAGAAAAGTAAAATCGCCCAAACCCTCTTCACTCTTGCCTCTTGCATGAGTGCCTCTTGCCTTGCCATAACGACGATTTTCAATGCTAACCTACTTATCATCGGAGAATGTGGACTGTTGATGGTTGGTAAAATGTCTTTTTGTGATGTGTAAGAAGAGCTAACTTTTATTTTTGGTTTACATTTCTTGTTCAATAATTACAGATGATGAAGCTTAAAATACGGAATATGTAGTGAAATTCAGTGGATGCCCCATTTTGTATCCGCTCAATAATCCGGGGTAAATCGTTCAATGACAACCCTCAAATGGCGTAAAATTTTTCCCGAATTAGGCAGTTGCCCCTATTTATTGAGCCGATACCCCATTTTAGTCCAAAGTTTCCACATTGCCAATACCAAAAAATAAATATACTTGAGAAGGTAATAACTTGCATTTTTACATCCATATATTCCCTTTAAGTAAAAGCTCAAATTTTAACCTTACGAAGTACAATAAAACACAATCCATGCTGAATATTCCCAAAAATTTCTTTGATTTCACCCAAACTCCCCATAGCGGTTATCATTGGGATGGGAGCGATCGCCGTTTTTTTGAGGGCTGGTATTACCGCGTCACACTGACCGAAATTCGGCAAACTATCGCCTTCATGTACTCCATCGAAGACCCAAGAGGCAATCAGCCCTACAGCGGCGGAGCAGCCCAAATACTGGGTATAAATGATGAATACCTTTGTCGCACTTTTCCTGATATCAACAAATTTTGGGCAAGTCGGGATATTTTGGGATTAGGACATTGGGGAAAAACCAACTTACAAGTTTCACCTCTGTATCTTATTCCTCGTGAATTTGCACACCATATTCAAGAAGGCTATCAAGCCACAGCTACCTTAAACCAAGGCATAATTACAGATCCTACCACTGGTAATTATTGCCGATGGGAGTATGCAATTCAACCCATGTACGCATGGGGAAATCAAAATAGTCCCCAGCAATCAACCGCCGGTTGGTTATCATTTTCTCAGATATTTGAACCTGGTTGGCAAATTTTAATGGCTCATGGTTTAGCCAGCGGTTGGATAGATTGGCATGGTAAAATTTATGAATTCACAAATGCTCCAGCATACGCAGAAAAAAATTGGGGTGGTGCTTTTCCCCAAAAATGGTTTTGGCTAAATTGTAATGCCTTTATCAATCAACCAGACTTAGCTTTAACAGCCGGTGGCGGCAAACGTGGTGTATTATGGTGGATGGAATCAGTCGCCATGATTGGTATTCACCACCAAGGCAAATTTTATGAATTTGTTCCCTGGAATTCAGAGGTAACATGGCAAATTCAACCCTGGGGTAGATGGCAAATGCAAGCCAAAAACCTCAATTACGAAATTGAACTGACAGGGACTACCCATCTTCCCGGTACACCCCTCCGCGCACCTACAACTAATGGTTTAACTTTTTGTTGTCGAGATACCATGCAAGGGGAAATCACTTTAGAATTGCGAGAACTTAATAGCGGCAAATCTCAAGTTATCCTGACTGCAAGTAGTAATCTTTGCGGGTTAGAAGTCGGTGGTGATGATTGGGATTATTGTTGGCGATCGCAATAAAAATGCTGCTATTATGATATTTACGTCATCCTTGGGGTTGTAGCTCAGTTGGATAGAGCGAGCGCCTCCTAAGCGCTAGGCCGTGCGTTCGATCCGCACCAATCCCACTTTTAAGTAATTGGACAAAAATATTTACAGTCATTGCGAGGGAAGGGAAGCAATCACAACCCTTGGAATTGCTTCATTTCACTTCGTTCCATATTTGGACAAAAATATTTACAGTCATTGCGAGCGAAGGGAAGCAATCACAACCCTTGGAATTGCTTCATTTCACTTCGTTCCATATGGCCAACGCCACGCAACGCTTACGCAATGACATTGTGTAATTAATTCTGTCTCACTACTTATTTACTTGAGTTTGGACTAATTGACATTTAGAAGCAATGAAAAGAAGCCAAGAGAAAATTACCCAAAGTCTTTGAGAGACTGAGTGAAGTCGAATCGTGGAAAAAGAAGCAGAAACTAAGCATTGCACTTTGGACTAAAGCACAACTACAAAACAGCTTTTTTTCAGGTAAATGAACCACATTTTTAAATCTCATACAAAGAGAAGAATTAAAATAATTCAGGCTCTACCGTTCCCTTTATGTAAAACAATATTTATTGTAGGTTGGGTTGAGGGACGAAACCCAACACCTCCTACTATCTTCTCGCTAATGTTGGGTTTCAGTTTGTTCAACCCAACCTACAAAAATTAAATTAATATTTTATTCCATAAGGGGAGCGGTAGAACCATAATTCATGTGGTGTAAATACATAAAAACTGCTGTAAGTTTATTGTAATTTACTGTAAGCAGCCAAAATAATTCTTTCGGTTTCTTGCCAATTGATACATTTATCAGTTACGGAAACACCATATTTTAAATCTTCACGATTCCCTGTAATTACTTGACTACCTTCATACAAATTCGATTCTAGCATCATTCCTACAATGGAATTAGTACCATCTAATACTTGCTGGATAATATTCTCAAACACCATAGATTGTAATCTGTAATCTTTATTAGTATTACCATGACTACAATCAACAACTATTCTTGGTGATAAGTTAGCTGCTTTTAATTGTTCCTCTACTAACTGAATATTCTCGGCATCAAAATTAGGCTGATTTCCACCACGCAAAATTACATGACCATGAGCATTTCCCCTAGTTTGAAATACACTCACTTGTCCCTTTTGATTAATACCCAGGAAATTATGGGGAGTCTTTGCTGATTTGAGGGCATTTACAGCAACTTGAATATTACCGTCAGTACCATTTTTAAAACCTACTGGCATAGATAAACCACTAGCCATTTCTCGGTGTGTTTGCGATTCGGTTGTCCTTGCACCAATTGCAGACCAGGAAACCAGTTCACTTATATATTGAGGTATGATTGGATCAAGTGCTTCTGTAGCAGTGGGTAATCCTAAATCTGTTAACTTTAATAGTAAGTTTCTGGCAATTAAAATTCCTTCTTCTACATGAAAAGAATCATCCATTTTCGGATCATTAATTAATCCTTTCCAGCCTACAGTAGTTCTGGGTTTTTCAAAATAAACCCGCATGATTAACAGTAATTTATCCTGAACTTTTTCTGCCAAGCCTAGCAACTTTTCTCCATATTCTATCGCCGCTTTTGGATCATGAATTGAACAAGGACCGACTACAATGAATTTACGTCGATCTTGAAAATCTAAAATATTTTCTATTTCTTGTCTGAATTTTAAAATTGTATTTTCAGCAGTTTTAGTTAAAGGTAATTTTGCCTTAACCTCATTAGGAGTTGGTAAAACATGAGAACTCTTAATGTTAGTATTAATTAATTTGTTGATCATAGCAGAAATCTCTTTATTTGTGTTATACAGCAGTAATCCTATCTAAATTATTTGTGAAACCGTTTTTGATTCTTGTTAGCCCTAAAGTAGTTAGTTAGAACAACAAGTTGCACAAATTAGCTAAGATTACTATATGCAAGGGTAGAATATATTAATATACACAGTTTTGTAAAAAAATACAAGATATGTCCGTGTTATTTCCATAACATTTAGACATAAATCCTGCCTCTAGTAGTTCGTCAAATTTATTTTGACGGGTAATGTTCCCCCAACTCCCCCAACTCCCCCAACTCCCCCCACTCCCCCCTGACCCCCCTGCCCCCCTGCCTCTCTTCTCCCCCTGCTTGCCTTCACCCGTCATTTTCGGGTTGACAGACTACTAGCCTTCATCCCTTGTCTAAAGAACAGATGTGGCTTCCTGAGTCAGCAACATCTTCAAGGGTTTTCGGCATTTTCCTTAGAGGATGTTTGAAAAGTTTTTAATGTATAAACAAACCCCTCTCCAAACCTCTCTCCGAAGCGGGGAGAGGCTTTGAAACCCCCCTTCCCTACGAGGGAAGGGGGCAGGGGGGTTAGGTTTTTGGAGATTATCGGTTTCATCTAATACTTTTCAAACAACCTCTTAGGGACTTCCAATTAAAAAAATCCCCAAAAGTTTCTTGTGGTGCGGGCATACTTCGACCCTTCGACAGGCTCAGGGCATCGCAAGCTCAGTACAAGTCTTGCCCGCTAATTACCAAGGACAGGCAGGATGCCCATCCCACAAAATTGGGTAATTTATTTTTTGGTGATCCCTTATAAAAGAATAATTTAATTTTGCAAATCGGACGCAAAGCTTATATCCCTAACTACTTAGAGAAGTTGGGGATATTTTAAGTAATTGCTAGATAAGTAATTGGACAAAAATATTTACAGTCATTGCGAGCGAAGGGAAGCAATCACAACCCTTGGAATTGCTTCATTTCACTTCGTTCCATATGGCTAACGCCACGCTTTGCTAACGCAATGACATTGTGTAATTAATTCTGTCTCACTACTTATAGTAATTTTACTCAATTGTACCAGTGGTTATTAACATATAACTTAATAACCAATTTGCTGATGTGGCTCTGCGAGTTTGTCGAGGACCAAATTCACCAATTTTGTAGCCTTTAAAACCGAGTCTTCCCTTGAGTATCTGTTTATTTTCCTGGGGAATAGAACGAGTTAATTTCATAATTGCTGGACGAGAAGCAATAAAATCCGGTGGTTGTGAATATTCATCTCGCCATGTTGATGATACTTGACTATTATCCCAAGTTTCTGTAATCGCATCATAACGATAACCTAAGTGATACCATAATAATTGGTTTACAGTGGCATCATCAATTGTATCGTTAATAATTGCCCAAATTGTTTCTGTATTTAGCGGTGGAAGATTAGACATGATTTTCAGGTAAGAGGAAGGAATAGATAATAGGTAATAATTTTACCAATTACAAAAAAGGGAACAGGGAACAGGGAACAGGGAACAGATAAGAAACACTCATTTGCTGAGTTTAGGGACTTCCAAGAAATAAATTATCCTGATTAACGAACCACAGAGGCGCAGAGGACACAGAGGAATAAGGGTTTGAGAGATTTTTGCGTTAGGTCGTTGAGTATTTTTTTATTTGGAAGTCCCTTAGAGCTTCAGTCAAGAAAAAGATGTTTTTAAAAGATGCGTAGCACGAAAAAAAACAGTATCATTATTTCAATCTCATGTTTTTAAACATGAGTTTTTTCTGTTCCCTGTTGCTTCTTCCTCTGAACAGTCCTTGCAGATATAATCAGTGTTCAAACCCACAAAATATTACTTAGCAAATATTTCGGCAAAAAACTGTCGCATAGCTTGCCAAGAACGCTGATCTGCGATTGAATTATAAACAGCTCCTTTGGGATTATTTTTGGCTTCTGGGTTAGTGAAAGAATGAAGCGCACGACCATAGTATATTAGTTGCCAGTTCACATTACCTAGACGCATTTCTCTTTCAAAACCTTGGACTTGCTCTTCTGGGACAAAGGGATCATCAGCGCCATGCAATACTAATACCTTAGCTTTAATATTTCTAGCATCATTAGGATTGGGTGTGTCTAGGTTGCCATGAAAACTAACTACACCTGCAATATTAACACCACTACGGGCTAATTCTAAGACTGTACCACCACCGAAGCAATACCCAATGGCAGCAATGTGTTTAGAGTCAGTTAAGGGATAATTTGTAAAACTTGTAACCCAGCTTTTGCCCGTTCGCGGAGTAATTTTCGATCTTGACGATAAATAGTTGCTTGTTTACCTGATTCTTCGATGTTTTTTGGTCTAATTCCTTTACCATAAATATCGGCGGCAAAAGCCACATATCCCAATTTAGCCAACTGTTGGGTCTGTTTTTTGGCATAAAACTGTAACCCATTCCATTCATGAACTACTAATACACCGGGACGTTTAACTTTAATAGCATCATCATAAGCAAGATATCCTTCCAATATTGTGTTTCCTTGCTTGTACTCAATTGTTTTAGTTTTAATTGCTGCTAATACATGAGCAGAACTCAACAAAACCACCGCAGGTGTCAGCAAAACAGAAAGTAAAAATTTCATACCTTTATTAAATTTTATAACCGTTTGTTAGCAATACTTTCAAACTTCGTTAACACACAAAATTAATATTGACAGACCACTATGTATCTGAGCTATCAAAAACAAATTCAGTAGTTATAAAGTTGCAGCAGTATGGTTTACGCCACACTACGATACGCTATCAGAATGAACTTTTTGTATAACTGGCATAGGAATAGAGGTAGATTTAATTATTTTTCGTATAGAAATATACTTATTTGATTCTGGTCTCCTAACTTCTGTATCTGTTGAGTAAGATTGCCATTCTAGCAACGCGAAATTTTGTCGCAACGTTAAATTATTAGTTATATAAAGAAAAATCAATCGTTGTTTCCCACTAATTCATCGGCTATTAACTCACTACCATGCGTGCAACTGCTACTATTTATCAGAATCCCCTACTTCAAAGCTGTAGTTTACCCGTATTTGCGGATATTAAATCAGAGCAAGTCGAACCAGCTTTTAGTCATCTATTGGCAGAACTGGAAAAGCAATTAATTGACTTAGAGGCAAATATAGAGCCTACTTGGAACGGTTTAGTAGAACCTCTAGAAAAATTGACAGAAAGACTAAATTGGAGTTGGGGAATACTGAATCATTTAATGGGTGTAAAAAATAGTCCAGAACTACGTATTGCCTATGAAAAGGTACAGCCGCAAGTAGTTCAGTTTATGAATATCCTGGGTCAAAGTAAACCTATTTATAATGCTTTCAAAGCAATTCGGAATAGTCCTAGCTGGGAAACTTTAGATTCAGCCCAGCAGAGAATTATCAAAGCTGCAATTCGGGATGCAGAATTGTCTGGTGTTGGTTTAGAAGGAAAAGATAGAGAGCGTTTTAATACTATCCAGATGGAATTAGCAGAACTGGCAACTAGGTTTGCTAATCACGTTCTAGATGCGACTAAAGGCTTTATTTTAATTCTCACCACCCCAGATGACATTGATGGCTTACCAAGTAGCTTGTTGAGTCTTGCAGCTCAAGTTGCTCGTGCATCTGGTGAAGAAAATGCCACCCCGGAACATGGACCTTGGCATATTACTTTAGATTTTCCTAGTTATTTCCCATTCATACAGCACAGTACCAGGCGGGATTTGCGTGAAAAACTCTATAAGGCTTATATTACCCGGGCATCTTCTGGGGAATTAGATAATAATCCTTTGATTATACGAATTTTAGAGCTAAGAAAAGAACTAGCTAAATTAATTGGCTTTGAAACTTTTGCTGAACTGAGTTTGGCTAGTAAGATGGCTAAGGATATTCCCTCTGTAGAAAGGCTGTTAGAAGAACTCCGTCAAGCTAGTTATAATGCTGCTGTCAAAGATTTAGAACAACTCAAAGCCTTTGCCAAGGCGAAAGGAGCCGTAGAAGCCGAAAATTTGCAGCATTGGGATATTAGCTTTTGGGCTGAACGTCAACGGGAAGAACAATTTGCCTTTACTGCCGAGGAGTTACTTCCCTATTTTCCCCTGCCTCAAGTTCTAGATGGGCTATTTGGGCTGGTAAAAAGGCTTTTTGGGGTGACGGTGACACCTGCTGATGGTCAAGCCCCAATATGGCATGAGGATGTTCGTTATTTCCAAATTGCTGATAAATATGGTGAACCCATTGCCTATTTTTACCTAGATGCTTACAGCCGTCCTGCGGAAAAGCGTGGTGGTGCTTGGATGGATGCTTGTATTCACCGTCGCAAAGTTACAGAAAATGGTTTAACTACTATTCGGCTACCTGTAGCTTATTTGATTTGTAATCAAACTCCCCCTGTAGATGGTAATCCGAGTTTGATGGCTTTTGATGAAGTGGAGACATTGTTCCATGAATTTGGACATGGTTTACATCATATGCTGACTAAGGTGGATTATCTGGGGGCAGCAGGTATTAATAATGTTGAGTGGGACGCAGTGGAATTACCGAGCCAGTTTATGGAAAACTGGTGTTATGACCGCCAAACCTTGTTTGGCATGGCGAAACATTATGGAACAGGGGAAGCATTACCGGAACATTACTACCAAAAATTGTTGGCGGCACGTAATTACATGAGTGGTTCAACTATGTTGCGGCAACTGGATTTTAGTAGTGTGGACTTGGAGTTACATTACCGCTATTGCCCTAATAGTCAGGAAACTGTGACAGATGTGCGAAACCGGATTGCTAGGTTAACGACTGTGTTAACACCATTACCCCAGGATGCGTTTTTATGTGCTTTCGGTCATATTTTTGAAGGGGGTTATGCAGCGGGATATTATAGCTATAAATGGGCTGAAGTTCTCAGTGCTGATGCTTTTGCCGCTTTTGAAGAAGTAGGTTTGGAAGATGAAGCTGCAATTCATGCGATTGGCAGACGTTACCGAGATACGGTGTTAGCACTAGGTGGCAGTCAGCATCCAATGGATGTATTTAAAACCTTCCGGGGACGAAAACCCAGTACCAAGGCTTTACTCAAGCACAATGGACTGCTGGCTGCTGTGTAAGTTAGAAGTCGAAGGGATGAGGGAATGAGGAGAATATTTATCTTGAATTGTGCCTCTTACCTCTTGTCTCTTGTCTCTTGTGGATTTACAGGAATACCCGAAGTCCCTTGGGGAGAACCCCACCTCTGGTTTAGAGAACGCAAGGAATCCAAATTAAGTGGTTTCGGTGAACCAAGAATCTCATTGAGAGTGTTAAATAACAACTTCTTCCCGTTGGCAATCAAAGAAAAGCTCAAAAACAGTGTTAGGAATCATCTGACGGATGTGCTGAATATAGCCTTCGGCATCAGAACGACTGCGAAACCTGGAAACAATTACTTTTTCTTGTTCGGTGACAACACGGGCTACAGCCCAACCATTCAGCCTTTTTTTGTAGGCGTTATCTTCTCTTGCTGTAGGCATGGCTTGATTTTCTGAGGTGATATTTTTGTAATCCGTATTTTGTGGCATGATTATTTTATGCGTATGAATTTGAGTGAAGGGCGTTAGTATGTCTCTTAGCCAAAGATGTACTAGCGTCTTTTATTGATGATGCCACCTTGTTATTACATATTTTCAAAATTGTCAATACGTGATGCAACAACTTATCTTTTAAGAATGTTCAGTTTTATTTAATGCCAATGGGTATTTACTGAGTAGCTTAGTATTTAGATACACATAAGAACCAAAATCATTGTGTAATATATGGCATAATTCACGAATGATTTGAGGTTTCGGCTTGGGAAATATTTACGAATATTGCCATACTTTTTCAGGGTAATTTTAAAAGAATCCGAGAAAATAAAAAATGTCAATTACATCAATCATCCAAAAAGTAGCATTGCAAATAGGGGCTGTGATTTTAGTTGAACCAGAATATGAATTTGTGGGGCATATTACTTTTAAAAATGGGAAAAAGTCGGTTTTTAGTCATGCCAAATTGAATATTAATGGTTTCGCCTCAGCCGAATTAGCTAAAGATAAAGCCTATAGTAATTTTTTCCTGAAGCACTTTGGATATCGGGTGACAGAGGGAAAGACATTTTTTAGTGATCAGATGTGTGCTAAAATAGCTCATCCTCGAAATATTGATGATGGATTTAATTATGCACAATCAATGGGATTTCCTGTGATTGTTAAGCCGCTAAATCTGAGTCAAGGTATATTGGTGACTAAGGTGCATAATCAGGAGGAATATTATGATGTTGCTAATAAGATATTCCAAATTAAATCAGGGTTGATTGTTGAAAAGTTTTATAGTGGTAATGACTATAGAATTGTAGTGTTAGATGATGAGGTGATTACGGCTTATCAAAGAATTCCTTTATGTGTTGTTGGTGATGGTATATCTAATGTTTTGGAGTTGCTACAACAAAAACAGGAAAAAATTATTAGTACGGGTAGAAAAAATGTGATTAAATTTGATGATTTTCGCATTTCCCAAAAATTAAAAACACAAAATTTTGATTGGGATAGTGTGATTCCTCATGATCATACTGTTTATCTTTTGGATAGTGCTAATTTATCAAGTGGAGGTGAAGCGGTGGATTTTTCGGAAACTATTCATCCTGATTTTCAGAAGTTAGCAATTAATATGACTAAAGATATTGGACTAAGATTAGCTGGGGTGGACATACTTACCGATGATATTACTATGCCGATGGTAGATTATACGCTGATTGAAGTCAATGGTTCTCCTGGGTTAAATCACTATGCTGCTAGTGGTAAATTAGCAGCAAAGAGAGTGGAAGAGTTATATTTGAAAATTCTTCAGGTGATAGAGAATGAGAGTTAAAGGTTACAAATTTTTGCCGAGTAGTGATTCAAGTTCCTCTGACAAAGAGTTCATATCTGCGACTCTAGCCACGAGTAAACTATCATGTCCGGCATCGTTTAACCGGGATTTCCAATAGTTAATACTTTCAGCATTATTCATCCAAAACTCAATTACTGTATCTACTACTTGATCTAAGTTCCAACCCCATTTAACGGGGACTGGTTCTATAGATGCGAGGAAGGTATCTAAGGTACAAGTGTGAGTTCCTAGATATTCTATGCCTTGGTGTTGCGGTTTTACTAAACTCTGTTGTTGATGATTGAAAAAATGCAAAACAGGAGATACACCTACCAGATTGAAGCTGTATTTAATCATTCTAGTCCTCCTAATGAATTCATCAATTGCCGAGAAACTTGAATTTTGGGCAAGAATCTATTACGGAAAAGTCCGCTAACTCTATCTAGAAAAAAGCTTAACGGGTGACAAGGCGGCTAAAGAGCTTGTTTCATAAGGGATAGAGCCTGAAAGCCCCGTTGAAAAAAGAGGCGTTTATGAGGCTTGAGATTGATTAAATTCAGAGCTAAATCAGCCCATAATTCCATACCATAAATCCATAGTTGTCCGTAGAGAGCAAAGCTAAAATCACTTTGACGTGGGTACTTGTCCTGATGTTGTTGAATACGTCCGGCATAAGTCTCTATACCTAATTTTTTCATCCGTTGACCGTGCATAGTGGCTAAACTATAAGCAATGACAATCAATAATACTAAAGCTAAAAAGCGAGTTTCATTTACTTTAGTATCCTCTAAATTATAACCACCAGTTTTACAATCCTTAAAGAATTGCTCAATTCCCCATCGACATCTATAGAGGCATAAAGTTTGTTGGAGAGTTGGTAGATTCGTCAAGATATACCAAGGTTCTTTTGGTCCAGAGTTCCGATATTTTCTCTTCCAATAAACAGCGATATTAAATAAGCCTAATTCATCCCCTTTACCACATTTAACTTTTTCATAAAATCTCGACATTCCTGGCTTAAATCCTTGATTTTTAAGAACTTGATATTCTTGTTCAGGTTTTTCTTGAAAATAAAGGTTTTTCTTCTGGCGTAAAGCGAAGTAAACTCCTTGCTCATCAAGCCATTTAGCCAGTTTTGGACTATGAAATTCTCTGTCTGCTAACACCACAATTCGACATTTTTTTAACAACTTTATTGCTGTCTTTATTAATCTTTTCTGTGTTTGTAAATTACTATTTCCGACATGATTTAATGTTTCCCAATATAGTGGTAGGGCATGAGTACCCCATACCAATGTCACCATAAATATATTTCGCCCCTTCCACTGTGTTCTATCCAGTGCTACCATCCAATAACCATATTTTTGATACTGTTTTTTATGAAAATAACGGCGCTGTTCTCGATTCAGTTGTTTTGGTGTTAACGATTGTCTAATCCAATATTTTATCAATGGAAACCATAATAATTTTACGCAGAGTTTACCTATTCCTAAAAATCTTTGTAGATTACGTTTCCTGCTTTCATATTTAATTGGTTGGGGAAACAAGCTGGCCAATTTTGACAGTTTTACTTGGCGATGAGCCTGTATTAATAACAACAATATCTCTAGTGTCAAATACTGCTGTTCACTCAAATGCTTTCGGAAAATTGTTTGATATGATTGTGGTAACATTTTTTGCTTCGGGGGCTTCTTTGTCCCTATTTTTTTACTCCCTTATTTTCTCAAATTATTGCCACATCTCATCTTCAACCGCCTTGTCACCCGTTAAGAGAAAAAAGAGAATTTTTGCCTACTACATCAGTTTCAATATTAAGCTAGAAATTAGCACTCAACCCCTGCGAGTGCTAAGGTTTATTTGGTTGTTACATTGTATTATCTATTATTTGGAGAATAATTTCAAGATTGTAGATAGCTTTTTTATTTTGTGTTATTGTAATTTCTATTCAAGGGAGGTACAATAGGAAATAATTAACCGCAAATGGAAGAAGATGGACGCAGATAAACGCGGATAAACTTGTACTTTATCAGACCAAGAAAAGTTATATTGTAAATGTATTGGGTTGCACTTCGTTTAACCCAGCCTACGATTAAGTGATAATAAAGTGCGATTTAACGATTTTTGGCTAAGGCTATATTAGTAACTGGCGGACTGGATTATTATGGTTTTTTCAGTTAAAATATTTTTAAGAAAGCGTATATGGCGGTTATCGCCCTTGATGCAATACAATCTAGGGCGCAGACCCTGCGCCCCTACAGGCTTTACAATTTGCTGACTGGATCTCGCTCAAGTGCATACCGCTATAATATCACCAGACAGGTACGTAAAAAATGGTATACAGCTTTATACTCCCAGAAGAGACTATTACCAACTTTCAGGAAAAGATAGAATTCCTGGAAAAGTGCCTGAATAATGCTAACCCGCAAGATGAAATATTTGCAGAAATAATTGAGTTGGAAAATAGCGGACTAATATCTATCAATAAACTTATAGAGGAAGTGAAAAATCTACAGTACAAACTTAATAAAATTATTAAGTTTGTTAAGGCATTAAAGGAAAAAGTAGAATTGGATCAATCATCAGTTATACTTTTTGTTAGATACAATTTTCTGCTTAAAGAAATTTTAGAACAATGCTGCGAGTTTAGTTTTATCAAACATAGTAAAGAGATTTTTATGGACATAATTGTGTCTACTCTAGTGGTATATCAGAAAATTAAGAAGGAAGCTTCTTCTGTAACCTATTCGCAGCATGAAATATACATTCTTACAGAAACAAGAAAACACGTAATACAATCAATCATTAAAGCTAGTGTACAATTTAAAGTATTTACTGAAGATTTTCTTAAATCACTAGAATTGGAAGATGATATCACACCTAAAGAATCGGAAGCTATATTAACTTCTTTAGCATCTACGAAAAAATGGGATTATGTGTATAGAAAACTTGCATAGTCCTAAATTTATTGCAAAAGAAGATGTACTAAGTATACATAATAAGCAAATTAACCTATATGGTGGCTCATACGGTATCCGCGATGAAGGTTTATTAGATTCTGCGATTTACCAACCTCAAGCAAGTTTTGGAGGAGAGTTTTTACATCATACTATTGTTGAACAAGCAGCAGCATATTTATTTCACATTACTAATAATCATGCTTTTATAGATGGAAATAAACGCACCGCTTTTGATGTTATAGTGACATTCTTGAACTTGAATGATTATGAACTGAACATGACACCAGAAGAAGCATATCAATTAACAATGCAGGTTGCTGATAATAAAGTTAGTAAAGAACAGTTAATTGAGATATTGAGAGATTGTATTATAGAATTATTTTAACCCACATTCAGCATGAGTAAATATACTCAAAATATTTTTCCCAGCAGGTTATTTTGTCAAAAAAAGAATTTCATAAAACAGCTAAAACCCAATCATAATAACCAGTTCATGCTTTTTGCTATCTAGGTCGGTATTCAATGAATTTAATCTCAAACCAACTAATTTATTGACATTATTCTCAATAAACTTGATTCGAGCTTTAAATATATCGGCGATGGCTACGCCGCGCCGAAGGCATCGCTCTAATATAGAATTGCGTGTCATTGTCTGAAAGCCTTGTTATCATTGGGTTATGGATAATTCCGAAAATTCAAAAAACACCTGCGGAATGTGGGTTTTAAAATATGATTTGAGATGTGGTGCGTTACGCTGTCGCTAACGCACCCTACAATTAAAGCTATTAAACTGTCACCCCTTCCAATTGTTCATCACTCAATTCATACAACTGACGCAATTTTTCTAACTTATCTCCGTCAGCTTGCCATAATCCGCGTCCTGATGCTTCTAACATTCTTCCCAGGATATTTTTAAAAGCTTCAGGATTGGCTTTGCGTAATTTTTCTGCCATTTCTGGATCTAAAGCATAAGTTTCTGCTGCTTGATCATATACCCAATCATCTTGGAAATCAGCAGTTCCACCCCAACCTATTAACGCCGTCATGCGTTGGGAAATTTCAAAAGCACCACCAGAACCTTGATTAGCCATTGCGTCAGCCCATTTAGGATTTAATAACTTGGTTCTGTATTCCATTCGCAATAAATCATCTAAATTGCGGGGTGTGGTGTCTTTAGAAAAACTTTCGACAAAACTGGCTTGTACTTTTTTGCCGCTTTGTTTTTCTGCGGCTTTTTTCAAACCGCCTGTATTGGCATAATATTCCTGAATATCGGTTAATCCATATTCTACCGAATCTATTTCTTGAATAATGCGATCGCTAGTTTTTAATAAGGTCTGTAATACTTCTGGTCTAGCTTGTCCTTTATCATTTCTACCATAACTAAAGACATTGCGACTTTCCCAAGTATTTCCCAAATCTTCTCCAGATTCCCAATTACCATCAACCACCCTATCATTAACTAAAGAACCAAAATCACCAGAGGGATTAGAAAACAATCTTGCGGAAGAATTTTCCACACCTTGGGCTTTCAAAATCAAAGCGTGTTTTCTGATAAAATTCATTTCCTCCGGTTCATCAATTTCCGCAGCCCGTTGAAATAAATCATCCAATAATTCAATGATATTCACAAAACTATCTCGGAAAATACCCGATAGATTTGCTAACACATCAATACGCGGATGTCCAACCTCAGCCAGAGGTTTTAAATCATATCTAACGATGCGTCCTGTTCCTTCCTTCACAGGTTCAGCACCTACCAATTCCAAGAGAATCCCCAAAGATTCACCCTTAGTTTTAATAGCATCCAAACCCCATAATAAAACTGCCACTGTTTCTGGGTATTTCTTATTTTCATCTAAAGACTGAGAAATAATTTTCTTAGCAATTTCCTTACCCCTTTCAAAAGCAGCAGGAGAAGGCATCCGATAAGGATCTAAAGCATGAATATTCCTACCCGTCGGTAAAACACCAGCACCATCACGCAACAAATCACCACCAGGTGCAGGAGGAATAAACTCACCATTTAAACCCCGCAAAAGATTTGTTAACTCATCAGTAGATTGATTTAATAACCTTGTAATTTCCTCTTCCTCCTTCTCTCTGTGTTCTCTGTGGCTCTGTGGTTCGTTTCCAAAATAAGCATCCAAATAACCAGTTAACTCCTCATGATTCGGTGCTTCACCTAAAGTATGTAAACCAGAAGAAAAAAGACGATTTTCGAGAACTTGGAGATACTCATACAACTTAACCAAATAATGATCAAAAGCATGATTACTAAACATCCTCACATTTTCCGGTGTAAAGGGAATACCCAACCTTTTAGCATCATCAAAAGGACAATCTACCTCCAAACCAGTATCAACAATTTTTTTACAAATCCCTTCCTTTAACAGATAATTCTTTTCTGGATCTTCCCGATATTCTGCAATTAAATCGCGTAAATTCACCAATTCCTTATATAAACCAGCGCGTCCATAGGGTGGGACATTGTGAGAAATTAATACTCCATAACCACGACGTTTGGCTAAGATTGATTCGGAAGGATTATTTGCGGCATAGATATAGAGATTTGGCAGATTTCCCAAGAGAATATCAGACCAAGAATAGCCAGTATTTCCTAATGGTGAACCGGGCAACCATTCAACGGTTCCGTGCATTCCGAAATGAACAACTGCATCAGCTGCAAATTCATTTTGCAACCATTTATAATAGGCTGCATATTGGGGATGGGGGGTTAAATCTCTTTCAAACATTAACCGCATGGGATCACCTTGAATTCCCAAAGGTGGCTGGACACCTATCCACACATTTCCTAATTGCACACCACCAATATTGAACTCATCACCATAGGTTTTAATGCCGCTACCGGTGAGGTATTTCCATTGTTTTTCAATGCGAGATGTAAAAAGATATCCTAACCATTTTTCTAAGGTTCTGGCATTAACGGTATTTTTATTTTGTGGAGACGTTTCATGAAACGTCTCCACATTCATGGGATTAATTTCATCTGCTTCTTTAATTTGTTGGATTAATACTTCACCATCTTCAGGAATATCACCAACTGTATAACCCTGTGCTTTGAGTGCATTTAGTAATTTAATTAAACTGCGAGGAACGTTTAATAATGCAGCAGTTCCCACTGCACCGTAACCGGGGGGAAACCCATATAAAATAATGGCAATTTTCCGTTGGGAAATAGGTTTTTGGCGGAGAGAAACCCAACTTTTAACTCTATTAGTTAATCGCTGCATTCGTTCAGGAACTAAATAAATTTGTTCACCGACTAAACCACCGAGGGGAATTGTATCAATCGCACCATCTAATTCTGGCAAAGCATACAGTACAACACTTTGCAATCCGCCTACACCTTGGCGCGTCCAAGAGTAAATATCTTGAATTAATAACGGTGCAGCGACGATATAAGGGACATTTTTGGCTGTGAGAATGCGTTTAGCTACTTCCACCTGTCTTCCTGCTTCCATTGAACCAGCCGGACCACCAACTAGGGGAAATCCAATGGTAGAAACTATGGCATCAATTTTTACTGCTTCTGCGGTAAGGGAAGGAGTTTCAATGTTACCTCTTTGACGTTGTTGGGTTTCGTAGTCGCTGGTCATCCAATCTCTGACGGCTACGTGACCTTCTACGCCGTTGATAAAGATGGGTAAGGGAGTTAAACCGGCTTTTTCAAAATAGCGGATCAGTTGGGGAATATAGGGCAATTTGGTGATAACGTGCTTTCGGTAAAGTAAAATACCAATGATTGGGCGCAGGCCCTGCGCCCCTACGTCCTGGTCCCTTTTCCGATACCATTGTAAATATTCACGCGGTGATCTAAAAAACCCTTGATATTCGGGATGTAATAAACCCATGTCGGGGGTTTCGATGGGTGGCGGTATATCTCCAATTTTTAAATCTAAGTATTTTTCCGCAATTGTCCAAAATAAGGCAGCGACGTTTTCTGAACCGCCAGCGTTCCAGTAACCATAGATAATTAACCAGTTACGAAGGTCTTGGACTTTTTGGACTGGGATGAATTTTAATAACTTGGGTCCAATTTTCAGAAAACTGATATAACCGGCGAGTTTGTCTTCTTCTTTACCGTTGCTGAATTTGTCAAGGATGAATTTAATGGGTTTGGGCATTCCTGCGGGTTTGTCACCGATAGCGAATGCTCCTATTTTGGTTAAACTAATTAATTCCAGTGCTGACTCGAAAATGAGACGGATAGGAATATTAGCGACACGCTCTCGCAACCACACAACTTGGTCATAATCGAAGAGTAAACTGCCAAAGAACACATCTGCGTTTTTCAGGGCTGCTTCTACTTCCGGGCTATTGGTGGTAATATTGCGATCGCTAAATACTCGAATATCCAACTCTGGACACCGGGAACTAGCCAAATCAGCCGCTTTTCGGTACAAGTCCACGTTAAACGATTCAAACCCAGCAATCAAGACAATGCGTTTCATGCGCTTTTGCTACGAAATATTTCTTTACATTGATCTTAAACATTTTTGGGGATTAATGGGGGAATCTCTACCTAGAGATTAAAATGATGTCTATGCTTTTTGGAACTAAATTAACCAGTAGCAGACTCTTGGCATAGCAACAAAGTCAATTAAGGAGATAAAAATGAAATTCGGCATTGATATTGGTCACAACTGCCCTCCCGATAGTGGTGCAGGTGGTATTAAATCGGAAGATAAGTTAACAATGGAAGTGGGTAATAAGGTTATTGCTAAATTAGAAAGTTTAGGACATACAGTAATCTCATGCAAACCAAATAGTGCCAGTACAGTAAATCAATCATTAGGTAGCCGGTGCGAAAAAGCCAATAATAACCGAGTAGATTTTTTCGTATCTATTCATTTTAATGCTTTTAATGGACAAGCTAATGGGACAGAAGTATTTGCTATTAGCGACGCTGGCAAAAAAGTTGCCCAAAAGGTATTAGATGAAATTGTCAAATTGGGCTTTTTTAATCGTGGTGTTAAAAGTGGTTCACACCTGTATGTTCTCAAAAGAACAAATATGCCAGGAATTCTCATAGAAGGTTGCTTCATTGATTCTGCCAAAGATATGCAAATATATGATGGTGAAGCAATGGCTAATGCCATAGTTGCCGGGTTAACAGGTAAAGTAGCAAGTACTTCTGTAAATCCTGCTTCTAATGCTCCTGCAAATCCTGTTATAGATGAGGAACAGAATAAAGATAAGAGCATTCTCAGACTACAACAGGCTTTAAATCGGCTGAAAATTACTGATAAAAATAATCGTCCCTTAGTAGAAGATAATGGCATGGGAGCAGCTACATCTTCAGCAACGGAAAAATTCCAGAGAATTGTGGGAGTTTTACCAACAGGAATTGCTAGTAACACTACCTGGGATGCTATCAATCAGATATTAGCTAAACGAGTTATTCAAGGAACTCATGCTAGTGGTGTGATTATCAGATATTTACAATATCGTATAGGTGCTAATCCCGATGGTATTTATGGTTCGCAAACGGAAGCAGCGCTCAAGAAATTTCAACAGCAAAATGGTTTAACGGCTGATGGTATTATTGGGGCAATGACTTGGCAGAAATTGATAGGTTAGGAGCAATTTTTTACCTAATATCTATCCAGACTTCATAAAGGATATTGCTGGTAAATAGGGGGTTTTAAACGGTTATACTCCCTATACTAGTAGTCTGTCAACCCGAAAATGACGGGTGAAGGCAAGCAGGGGGAGAAGAGAGGCAGGGGGGGTAGGGGAGGGAAGAACAGAAGTTTTTTCCGAAGAACTCAACTCGTCTCATTCCCAGTCTCTGACTGGGAATGAATTCTAGAAGGCTCTGCCTTCAATGATATTAGAGGCAGAGCCTCATCAACTGCATTCCTAGTCAGAGACTAGGAACGAGATGTGGTAGGGATTTGAGCTTAAGTTGACACCTATGAACACTGCTAAACCCCTACACATCTGGGTTCTTTGTCATTTGGCAAAAGTTTAAATCTCACCCGTGTGTAGTATAAAAGTTCTATGGCTATTATTAGTCCTGAGTTAGCAGCAGCTTTTAATGATGAAACTAAGAGGATGTTTGAAAAGTTTTTAATGTATAAATAAACCCCTCTGGTAAACCTCTCCAGTATTAAATGTTATTCCTTTTCCCTCTCCTCTTAGGAGCCTCTTAGGAGAGGGTTAGGGAGAGGTGCGGGGAGAGGCTTTGAAACCCCCATTCCAGCTAAGTAATCTTATTTTATTTACTTAAATTTGTAGGAAAAGTAACGTCTTCATAAACATTAGTTAGAGAACAAGAAAAATTCACACTGTTTAACTCTAATTGTTGATTTACTCTATAGCTATAAAGAACCCATCTTCCTTCAGCATTGCGCCGAAAACAATCAATCCTTTGCCGATTCTGGCTTACTAAAACATATTCTTGTAAAGTGTCTAATTCTTGATAATCACTAAATTTATCACCTCTATCTAAGGCCTCTGTAGAAGGTGATAAAACTTCAATAATTAAACTCGGATATCGTTTAAAATATTCAAATTGTGTATCTCTTGAATCGCAAGTTACCATAATATCAGGATAATAGAAAATATCTAGAGATTCAATTCTCGCTTTCATATCAGCGACATAAAGACGGCATCCTGTACCACGAATATGATTTCTTAAAAGGGCGACTAAGTTAGCGGTAATTGTCACATGGGCATCACTAGCACCAGCCATTGCGTAAATTTGCCCTTGGATATATTCATGTTTAATAGGGCTGGATTTTTCAGCTTCTAAATATTCTTCTGGGGAAAGATAGGGGTGAGATTGGCTAAGAGTCATATTAGAAAACTTTTATATTGATTATTTAGATAATATCATATATTGTGTTACAATGTTAGTTGGAATTGAGGTTAAAAATATGACTCACATAACATCAAAAAAAGTAGTAAGAAGAGGAAGAATTTTTCCTGAATTGACTATATCACCAGAAGAATTAGCCAAACGAGAAGCAGAAGATGAAATATTTTATCAACGTTGTCGGGCAATTTTTGAGCGTGTCCGTCCTCAATATATCGAAAGTCACTATGGTTGGTATATTTCCATAGAACCAAATAGTGGGGAATATTTAATTGATCAGGATAGAATGCAATCTCATAAAAGAATGTTGGAAAAATATCCTCAAGCTAGACACTTCGTTTTTTGTTTGAATGAAACGGGGACAACTGGCACAATATGATAGATGGTTATTTTGGAGAAAATGGGCAATTATTTTTTGAGATTGAATTAGTTACTGATGATGGCTTAAATCTTCCTATAGATGCCCTATTTGATACGGGATTTGCAGGTTTTATGGCTGTTAATACACAAGATTTAAATGGATTAGAATGGGTGTATAGTGGGGAGGAAATTTTACGGACTGCGAAAGGTGAATCAAAATTTCAGATTTATTTAGGTCAAGTGATATTAGACGGAAAGCAGTATCAAATTCCTGTGAACGTGGGTAAAGGTATTAATGAAATTTTATTGGGTTCTGAGTGGTTGAAGTTGTTGCGTTTGGTGGTGGATTTTCCAGAGGGTATTTTAACTTTGGGATAATTTTTTATTTCGCGCAAAGATACAAAGGAGCAAAGGCGCAAAGGAAGAGAAGTGTTATAAAATATATATAGTTCCAATACCAGGATAAATCATGACTATTCAAATTAATGCTCCTCCTGCTATTGATTATGCACCTCTGGAATTACAAGGGGAATTAATCGCTATGCAAGAATTAACTATTGAGGAGTTATTAACTATTGCTCAAAGTCGAGTTCCAGAAAGTCAGCAAGAATTACATTTACAACTTTTAGAAAAAAATCAAAATAATCAATTAAGTGAATCTGATAGATTATTATTGAAATCGCTGCGAGTGAGTGCTGATTATTTAATGTTGAAAAAAGCCTATGCCTATGCACTTTTAAAGTGGAAAGGTTATTCTCTTCCAGATTTTGAGCAATTAGTATAATACCAGTGTCATCTATTTCTAAATCTCTTCGTCAACAAGTTATTAATGAGGCGAGCTATAGATGTGAATATTGTCGCACATCTAGCCGTTTAACAGGTATGCCTTTAGTTATGGATCATATTTTGCCTAGTTCTTTAGGGGGAAATGATGAGCGAGAAAATTTAGCTGCTTGTTGTTATCGTTGTAATGAGTTTAAAGGAGCGAAAATAACAGCTAATGATCCTGTAACGAATGAATCTGTATCTTTGTTTAATGCTCGTCTACAAAGATGGTTAGAGACTTCCAAGAAATAAATTATCCCAAGAAACGAACCACAGAGGCACAGAGTACACAGAGAGAGAATTTTTGCATCAGTTTTGGGACATTTTTTTATTTGGAAGTCTCTTAGATCATTTTCAATGGGCAAATGGTGGTACTCATATTATTGGGATAACTGCTATTGGCAGAGGTACAGTTTTAGCTTTACGATTAAATAATGAAGATGTTGTCCAAGCTAGGGCTATTTGGATTGGTTTAAGTTGGCATCCTCCTAATGATTAATGATGGGGATTTTTGGGGTTTTTATTTCGCGCAAAGAAAAAATGAAACCCCAAACAAAGGTTTTTGTAATCTTACCTATTGACAAATGATAAGGGTTACGTATAATAGTACGTAATATTATATTCATATTAAGTCAGCGTTTCTGGAAAACGCAGGTATCATGTCAATGGCAATTTTTAGCAATGCTTACTCAGATGAGTTAGTGACAGCTACTGAGTTAAATCGTCAACCTGGAAAGGTTTTAGATAAGGCTTATGAACACCCAATTACTATTACTAGAAATGACCAATCTTTTGCGCTGTTGCGTCGTGAGGATGTGGCTTATTTAGTGAAAGGTGTAACACAAAGTAAGGCGGTTTTTGAGGTATTATCGTTGGCGTTTCGGTTATTGTTGGGTCAAGAAATTGGTTATGAACATCCTTATGGTTGGTTGCGGGTTTTTGATGCTGATGAATTGCAAGAGTTTATTAAAGAAGTGAGTGAGGCTTTTCGCTTAACTGATACTTCTAATCAGGCTTGGGATTTGATTGATGCTATTATTTATGAATGGAAAGAAAGTTCTATAGCTATTAGTAGTCCTGAGTTAGCAGCAGCTTTTAATGATGAAAATAAAGAGGGAAAATCATGTTAAAATTTATGTTCAAATAATGATAAAAGTTGCAATTAAGCACAATTTAAGTTAAGATAATAAATAGAGTTAAAGTTAATGATATGACTCACATAACATCAAAAAAAGTGGTAAGAAGAGGAAGAATTTTTCCTGAATTGATTATATCACCAGAAGAATTAGCTAGACGAGAAGCAGAAGATGAAATATTTTATCAACGTTGTCGGGCAATTTTTGATCGTGTCCGTCCTGAATATATGGAAAGTCACTATGGTTGGTATATTGCCATAGAACCAGATAGTGGAGAATACTTTCTTGATCAAGATAATATCCAAGCTCATAAAAAAGTCCATGAAAAATATCCAAAGGCTAAGAATTATGTGTTTTGCTTAAATGAAACAGGAACGACTGGGAGAATATGATTCAGGGAAATTTTGGTAGTGAGGGGCAGCTATTTTTTGAGCTTGATTTGATTACGGCTGATGGATTAAATCTACCTGTGGATGCGATGTTAGATACAGGATTTACCAAGTTTATGGCAATTAATACTCAAGATTTGGATGGACTGGATTGGGTTTTTCTTGGTAATGAACCTATGCAAACAGCACAAGGTGAATCAAGGTTTAATATCTATTTAGGTAAGGTAATATTGGATGGTAAGGAATATGAAATTCCTGTTCATGTGGGGGATAATATTACAGAAGTTTTATTAGGTTCTGAATGGTTGAAGTTTTTGCGTTTGGTTGTGGATTTTCCAGAAGGTATTTTGAATTTAGGATAATTTTTTATTTCGCGCAAAGGCGCAAAGGTGAAATCATGAATATCCAAATTAAACCGGAATTAGAGCAAATTATTCAAGCGCAAATTGCTACGGGTAGATATACAAATCCTGAAGATGTAATTAGTAAGGCTTTGAAGTTACTTTTGGAGTGGGATAAGGGTTATCAAAATTGGTTGGAAGAAACACGGGAAAAGGTTGATATTGCTATTGAACAATTGGATAGAGGGGAAGGTATTAATGGAGATGTTGTGATTTCACAATTGCGGGATAAGTTGCGTCAAGCGAGAGAGATACAAGGATGAAAATACATATTATTTCTCCAGAAGCTAGTCGGGATTTATTAGAAATTATTGATTATTTTGCCAATAGAAATATTGATGCTGGAGAGCGTTTTGTTGATGAATTTGAGAAAAAATGTAAATATTTAGCTAATTTCCCCAATATGGGGCGTAGCTATGAATATATTAGGGTTGATTTGCAGGGTGTTCCTTTGGATGGTTATGTTATTTTTTATTGAGTTATTAATGGTGGGATTGAAATTGTGCGTGTAGTTAGTGGTTATCGAAATCTGGAATCTTTGTTTACAGAATCAATGGATGATTGAAACTTTATCTCACGCAAAGACGCAAAGGAAGAATACAAAAAATTTAACCCTCTGCAAAACCAGTAAACTGCCTAATATGAGGCGCTCTAAATCGCTTTACCTGATTCCATGATAATTATACTTTCTCCTGCTGCTACTTGGTGAAGATAGCTAGTGAAGTTTTTCTGGATTTCATCAATGGTTATGGTTAACATGAGATGATTGTTTAGGAATGTTTCTAGTATATCAAGAAGTTATGAATATTTTTATTTCACGCAAAGGTGCAAAGGAAGAGAAGTGTTATAAAATATATACAGGATAAATAGCAGAATAAATCATGAATGCTTACAAGACTTATATCACCATTGAAGACCCGAAGCAGGTAGTTTTATCTGATTTACCTTTTCAAGTTGGACAGCGTGTGGAGATTATTGTTTTAGCTGAAGATAACCCGCAAGTTACAATTAGTAATAAGTTGCGGAATTTATTTGATAAAACTCAGGCTATTTCTGGTGTGGAAGAGGTTACAGAGGAGGATATAGCCGCAGAAATTGAAGCTTATCGGCGTGGGGAATGAAAGTTATTATTGATACTAATGTTTTAGTTTCTGCTGTTCTCAAGGGGAGAGAACCAAGGGATGTTATTCAATTTGTTGTGGATAGTCCTAATTGTGATTGGGTTGTTTCTGAGGAGATTTTAGCAGAGTATCAGGATGTGTTAAGTCGGAAGAAGTTTAAGTTGACAGATGAAGTCAGAAAAGAATGGTTAGATATTATAGATTTGGTGACTACATTAGTTGATGTTCAGGTAACTATAGATTTTGCTAGAGATAGAAAGGATGAAAAGTTTTTAGCTTGTGCTATCGCAGCAGAGGCGGATTTTTTAATTACTGGAGATGCTGATTTTAATCAAGCGCAGAATTTAGTGAATACTACTATTGTTTCTGTGTCTATGTTTAAGCGGTTGGTTTGTGATTTTAGGGGATAATCAAGCGATTAGAACGATACATAAAAAAGTTAAACCGATGCAAAACCTGTAAACTGTCTGACATAAGGTGATCTAAAACCTAAAACAATATCTGTTTTCGGAACACCTAACGCTACTAATTGATGAGGAATTCCTTCTTCGGTAAAATCTCTTTCAATCCAAATTTTACCATCTTTAATACTAATATGAATGGGAAACCAGTAAATTCTCTTTTCATCTTTCCATCCTGTAACCAATAATAAATAAACATCCCTTTCTGTATCAAAAACAAGTTCGAGATTTTCTGAATCTTCTATACATTCTTCTTGTGCATATTTTTGGATAAAGTTTTTAACTATTTCTCGATAATTTAATGTTTCCATAGTAAGATTTCCTCTCTTTTTACATCAAACACTAATAACTTAATGTCATAAGTCTGTAAAACAGTTTGAATAAAAGAATCTAGAAAAAATCCTTCATATATATCTTGAGATATAGCTAGATATAATATCCTGTGAGGATCTTTCTGTGTTAATACTACCTTATAATTCAAAAACTGACCAATAGCTGTATGAAATTCAGAAATCGCTGAAAGTCCTATAAAACTTCTTACCTCTACAGCTATTTTTTGATTATCTTTCTCCGCAGTAATTAACTTTTCTGCACCTAAGTCTATTCTCACTTTAACTTTTTCAGTAAGTTCAAAAGATAAAGGATCATGAGTAATTAACCAATTATCTTTTTCTAAAGCTATCTTAACTGTATTGTGAAATATATCTTTTGCTGACATAAAAATTTAAAGTGATATTTTATCTTAGATAATACCTTATTTTTTAAGTAATAAAAATGTTGGGTTATGCTTACGGCACGCTACGCGAACGTTTCTCAACCCAACCTACAACTAACCCACTGCAAAACCAGTAAATTCCCTCACAAAAGGAGATTTAAAACCTAAAACTATATCGGTTTTTGGTACTCCTAATTCTACCAGTTCACTAGCTACACCTTCTTCAGTTAAATCTCGCTGAATCCAGATTTTTCCATCTCTAATATCTACATGAATAACTGTACCATAAGCCCTTTCGTTATTGTGCCATCCTACATGAACTACTAAATAACTATTTCTTTCACTATCAAAAATTAACTCCTTTTCTGTTCCTTCTGATCTATGATTTTCGGTATGTCTTGCTAACACGGTTTTTACTAATTCAGGATAATTCATTCTTTCCATAAAACAATCTCCTGTTTAATAATTTCAAAAATTAATAATTTTAATTTATGTTCAGCAATTATTTCTTGAATAAACGGAATTAGAAAAAACTCTTTGTATATGTCATTACCAATTGCTAAATATAAGATACGGTTGGGTTCTTTTTTTCTTAAAACAGTACGATAATTAAGTGTTTGTCCTAAAGCTGTATGAAATTCAGTAACTTCAGATTGTCCTAAAAAAGATTTTACCTCAACTGCTATTTTTTGACCTTCTTTTTCTGCTCCTAATAGTCTTTCTGCTCCTAAATCAATTCTAAAGTCAAGACCATCTACTGTAAATGATAAAGGATCATTAGTAATTAACCAACCATCTTTTTCTAAAGCTAACCTAACTGCATTGTGAAAAAAGTCTTTTGCTGACATAGGGATAAATTTATACTACAATATATAGTATATTAATTTGGGTATTTACAAAAAGTCCTGGCGATTAGAAATCGCAGCTATACAAACGAAGTCCACCTGCGTGGACTAAAAACAAGATTTTTGAACCCGCGAAGGCGGGTTTTGTCTGTGTAGACGCGAATTATATTCGCCGGGTGTTTAAATATTTTTTGTTTCGCGCAAAGTCGCAAAGGAGCAAAGACGCAAAGGAAGAACACAGCACAGCGATCTATTGAATATTGAGTGATATTTGATATAATTTTAGAAGTCAACAAGTAACCGTTAATACCTCTTAATGATATGGATGACCTTAAATATTTATTAAATCGTGCATCGTTTGATGAAAGAAAAGCTTTAGCAGATATTCTCAAAGCTAAAGAACCAACTGTTGATCGCATTATTGATCGTTTATCTAAAAAGAGTCAAGATGCAGCTAGTTATATATTTAATGAAATATTTGATGATCATCCAAGTTATCAGAAAATAGTTAGGCGTGCTGCTAAAAAGTTAAAAATCAAATGTGATAAATATGAATCTGCTAGTGTCATGGAAATTAAAATTGCTCAGAAGGTAATGGAAACAATATGGGAGAAAATGACACCTGAACAAAAACGACAAATGGAAGAAGAGTTAAGAAAAACAGCATCAGAATTTGATAAAGGAAGTGAACTTTTAGGAAGTAGTAGTATTTTTCTGGCTTTGACTGGTGCTAAGTTGTCTGGTTTTGGTATTTATTTACTAGCTTCAACATCTCTAAGTTCACTTAGCGGAATGATAGGAATTACTTTACCTTTTGTTGCTTATAAAACAATGTCAATTGCAATAGCTCAGGTTCTCGGTCCGGTAGGTTGGATAGGTGCAGGATTATTTACTATATGGCAGTTGTCAGAACCTAGTTATAAAAGAGTTATTCCAGCTATTGTTTATATTTGCGCTTTAAGAGCAAGGTTGGATGGTGGTTTTGCTTAATTAATTTTCAAGCAAGATGTGGATTGTGATAAAATCCTACCATCATTTAGTACGGTTAATACGCAACCACATCCAAAAAATGTGACTACCATGTTATTTAGTAAACATTTAGCAAGGTGATCTTATGTCTCTAAGATACACACGGCAAAAGCTGTACTCAGCAGTGCGAACACTAGCTTCATCTAACGAAAGTATACAGGACAGACTATATTTTGCTTCAAGTGATTTAATGACACTTCATCAACCAGATGATTTTCCTGAAGAATTAAGAGAAGAATTTAATGAAATTCATCAGAAATTAACTCATGAAGGTAGTTTTGAAGCAACTACTACAAAAATGAGTGAGGAAGAAGCTCGCAAGATAGCAGAAAAGATAGTTGATCTGTATGATGAGATAGCTCAAAAACTTGGTGCTATGGAGTCACAGACAATATTGAGCGTTTAAGAATATTCTTAGGTTGGGTTAAGCAAAGCGCAACCTAACGTAATAAAATTATCAAGATGTTGGGTTTCGTTTCTCAACCCAACCTACACAACTAATCTACTCAAAATAAAAATATGAATTTTTTTGACATGGACAATTATTTAAATTTGAAAGGAAAGACTTTTGATGAAGCTACTCATTATGCTGAACAACAAGGCTATAAATTGCATATTAAAGTGGGTAATTCATATCAATCTTTATCCGCAAACAGCCCTATGGGTATAATTGTTGTCAAATTATCATCTGACAATATAATTATTGAGTCTAAGCTAGGTGTTGAAAAGGTTTGACATACCTTTATTTAAAATTCACAGTATGAAAAAAAGGAAAGTTTCAGCTTTCCTTTTTTTATACAGCAGTTTGAGATCAAACGCGGTACAAAGATGGTAAACTTTAAAGATGTAAAAAAAAGAAAATAATTGAGATATATGGCAGCAGCATATTCGACTGATATAAGACAAAAAATATTAAGTGCTTGGCAAAATAAAGAAGGTACGCAAAGAGAGTTAGCAGCGAGATTTAAAGTGAGCCTATCATTTATCAGTGAATTTTTCCGCCAATATAGAGAAACGGGGAAGATAGAACCCAAACCCCAAGGTGGAGACCGCCGTTCTTTAATTAAAGGTAAAGAGGAAGAATTGTTGAAGAAAATAGTGATAGAGCAGAATGATATATATTTACGGGAAATTCAAGCAGCAATAAAGGATCAAACAGAAATAGAGGTAAGTATATCCAGTTTATCCCGAACTCTAAAACGCTTAGATTTAAGACGTAAAAAAAAACTTTAGTGGCAAGTGAGCAAGAAACACAAAGAGTACAAGAAATGCGTTATGAATTTCGACGTTGGCTAGATACAATAGATGTCAAAAACCTTGTATTCATTGATGAAACAGGTGTACACCTGGCTATGACACGAAACTACGGTAGAGGTGTTGAAGGTGAAAGGGTCTATGATGATCGTCCAGGAAATAAAGGTAAAAACATCACATTAATTGGAGCTATGAGTGATGAAGGGTTAATTGCCACTATGACCTTTCCTGGTAGTTTAAACACTACTAGTTTTTTAGTTTTCATTGAACAAATCTTACTACCTCAGTTGTGGATTGGCGCAATTGTAGTCATGGATAATTTACCTGTACATTATGCTGAAAAGGCAAGAATTTTGATTGAATCTGTTGGAGCAAAGGTTAAATTTTTACCTCCATACTCCCCTGATTTATCACCCATTGAATTATGTTGGTCAAAGTTAAAAGAAATCTTACGTTCTGCAAAAGCTCGTAGTTTTGATGCTCTTGATGAGGCAATTACTATGGCGGTTAATGCTATTACTGATGAAAATGCTCTCAATTGGTTTAATCATTGTGGATTGTTTTTTGACCCTATTTAGATAGCTATTTTTGTACTGGACTTGATCGCAAACTGCTGTAAATAGCCTCAAAAGTCAAAACAAGCCAAAAAAAATTTATTACTTATGAATTGTTTGCTCTATCTAACCAAGTGCAAAATTCTGATTTACTACTAAAAACTTCTGTAGTTTCTCCATCAAAAATAAAATTATTAGTATTTATTACCCTATAGGTATAGAAAAATGTTTGACATCCTGGATAAGGACTTCCATCATCATGTTCTCGTTCATATTCAATTGATACTCCATCTTTAAATTTGTAAATCACAGTTGTAGTATTTATATTGCTGCCTGTACCATCAGTTGTGTTTTTGGAAGAAGATTCAGAGCTTAAAATTTCTTCAGAACCAGCTTCAATTTTTTGAACATAGTCAACAAGTTTTTTGTTCATAAGAAGGCAATTAAACTCTATAAATTGATTGCACCATTATACATTAGGGATAAGCCTAAAAGCCTATCCCCAAAAAATCAACTAATTAATGACTTACGTTCCAGACTGCCAAGAATTGGTATAGTCAATTTGCGCTGCTGTCAAACTATCAATGAAAATGCCCATAGCTTGCAACTTCAAACGAGCAATTTCTTCATCCACATCTCTAGGAATAGAGTGCAAACCAGCAGCTAAACTACCCTTATTCTTCACCAGGTATTCAACAGCTAATGCTTGGTTAGCAAAACTCATATCCATAACTGCGCTGGGGTGTCCTTCAGCCGCAGCCAAATTAATCAAACGTCCTTGTCCGAGAACGACAACGGATTTACCATTTGTCAATTTATACTCTTCTGTGAAAGGACGGACATCCTTGATTTCCTTAGCATTAGCGGCTAAGTATTTCAAATCAAGTTCCAAATCAAAGTGACCAGAGTTACAAACGATCGCACCGTCTTTCATGACATCGAAGTGTTCACCACGAACGACGTGCTTGTTACCTGTCACAGTAATGAAGATATCACCGTGAGGTGCTGCTTCCGCCATTGGTAGCACGCGGAAACCATCCATAACGGCTTCAATTGCCTTGATGTGGTCAATTTCGGTAACGATGACGTTTGCACCCATACCACGGGCGCGGAGGGCTGTACCCTTACCACACCAGCCATAACCGACAACCACAACAGTCTTACCAGCTAACAAAATATTTGTAGCGCGGATAATCCCGTCTAAGGTAGATTGACCAGTACCATAGCGGTTATCAAAGAAGTGCTTGGTGTCTGCGTCGTTGACGTTCATCGCTGGGAAGGTGAGAACGCCTTCTTTAAACATGGCGCGTAACCGCACGATCCCAGTTGTGGTTTCTTCGGTGCTACCAATTAAATCGGCGATTTGGTGTTGACGATGTTGAACTAATTCTGCTACCACGTCGCTACCGTCATCAACAATGATGTTGGGGCGATGATCTAAGGCGATTTGGACGTGGCGGTTATATGTAGCGGCATCTTCGCCTTTTTGAGCAAATACGGCAATTCCATGATCGGCTACAAGACTTGCAGCTACGTCATCTTGAGTTGATAAAGGGTTACTGGCAATTAAGACTGCATCAGCACCACCGGCTTTGAGAGCGATCGCTAAATGTGCAGTTTCTGTGGTGACGTGGGCGCAAGCTGAAATACGCAATCCAGCAAAGGGCTTTTCTTTCTCAAAGCGATCGCGGATTTGCTTCAATACGGGCATTTCTCTTCCAGCCCATTCAATCCGTTGTCTTCCCAAGGGAGCGAGGGCGAGGTCTTTAACCTCGTGCTTTAATATGGGAGTTGTTGCAATCATGAAAATTATCCTCTAAAAAATGAAACAGGTCTATAAACCTTTACGTACTTTAACAATATTTTCTGACAACTAGCCATATTTTCTCGTAAATACTGATTCCCGATTTATCAGCAAAAGTAATTTTGCCAATTATATGCCGAAATATATCAGATTTGATATAGTAAAAATATGGAAAAAACTGATAAACCTCTAGTTTTATTACATGGATAAGTTCAGAAGTTAAGTACAAATCATGAGAGAACGAACCACGAAGGAACGAAGAAAACGAAGAAAAGAGGGTTTCAGAGATATTTTGTGTAAGTCATAAGATAGTCAACCCAGAATTGCTAATGCTGAAAATGGAGATGATTCTGTTTCCATTGAGTTATTAATACGTGCAATGTTAGCTACTGGTGCAACTCCCCAGGATATCGGCCAGATAATTGCTAGTGTGCAGGGGTGAGAGTATTTTCTAAGTTAATGAAGCCAAAGTTTGTATCAACAGATGAGATTCTTTACCAATATCACCTTGTAATAAAAATTGATACCATTGTTGTAACTGTTGCCGAGCTAAAGTATAAAGCGGATCATCAATACCTGAGTGAAAAAGTTCTATTATCGCCTGTCTTTGAGTCTTTCCCCGTCCTAAAATCCTCAACCAGAGAGTGGAAATATCTATAGGTAGTTCATTTGTAACAACGATAGTAGTAGAAAAAATTGCAGGTAAATTATAAACACCTGGAATATTCACAGCAGATGATTTAATTCCAAATCCTTGAAAATGGTCAGGAAAAATAGAGGGAACGATGATCAATTGAGTTTTATTATCATCCTCTTCCGATTTTTCCCGATCTATATCTTTTAAAGTTTCATTTACAGGAATAATCCCGCCATTAGTTTCACTTGTCCACGTTAAAAAATGATTTATACAGTTTCTTACTTCCTGCGTGTTTGGTGTCCAGCGTAGAGGTTGAATAATACAGGGAGTTGAAGTAAGTTCTCCCAATAATCCCAAGGATATCCTAGATTTATTAATATCAGGTTCAAACAATACATCTACTATTTTTGCTTCCGCCACCACTTCGGGACTAACTAATATATTAGGGTTATTAGTAAAGAGTGTTTCTATATATGTACGTTCCCAACCAAATCGAGAAGGATGTTTATAGACTCTTAATTTAGGGTTGCGGGGAATAAGTTCATTCAGGAAAACATTACCATAATTACTAAGTAGTGCAGAAAGGTAATTTTGGGCAAAAATCACAAAAGATGGTCGAGACATAGGAAATTTTTCAAAAATATTATTTCTAAGATATTATACATTTAATTAGCCATATTTTATCATAAATACCTATTAGCTAGTAGATACTACCTTTATCTTCAATATAAGTAAGATTAAGACCTGATCTAACTTTTGGCTTTTTCATCCTTCTCTGATAAGACTATAGCAACCTTGCGAATTACCCAAGGAGGTATTTGAGTGCTAGTTCAATTTTTAGCTATTACGGGTTCAATGATCATATCTATTGCACCTATACCTAAAGCTACAACCCAAACTCCAGAGAATTTACACAAAACTGCATTTATCAAAACAGCATTAACCCAACCACAACCAGAAACGCAAACTCAATTTTTCCAACAAGTTGGTATTGCTACTGCTAGTACCATCACTATGATGATTATGAGTTGGGGAGTCCGTCGTTTCCAAAAACGTTTAAGTAATAATTTACTAAAATCATTTGAGTCTAATTCCTTAGATGATCAACCCATTACCAAATTAATTAATCAACAACAGCAACATCTTCAAGAAGTTAAAACCAGACTATTTCAACTTGCACAAGCTGGAATTTGGGTCAGTGGTAATTTAATTATTTTAGGACTATTTCCTGCTACCCAAGCCTTACAAATTGGGATTCTCACCATTGCCAAAATTCCCATCAAATTAATTATTGTTGGTGTGGGAACGTATGTCATAGTCAGGTTTACTTATGCTATCATCGATCATTTTACCTCTACCATCATTAGTGGTGGAGCATTACTAACTCCAGAAACTTCCGAACGTCTACAATTGAGAATATCCACATTTTCCGGTGTCACTAAAAGTATCACCACCATTATTTGGGTAGGTGCGGGAATTTTAATGTCCTTAATTGCCTTGGGAATAAATATTGTTCCTCTTCTGGCTGGTGCCGGTTTGGTCGGTGTGGCTATATCTCTCGCTTCCCAAAACTTAATCAAAGACGCAATTAACGGCTTTCTAATTATTTTTGAAGATCAATATGCTCTGGGTGATATGATTACCGTCGGCACTGTGGGCGGTTTGGTGGAAAAGTTGAATCTACGAATGACTCAAGTTCGAGATTCAGAAGGGCGTTTAATTACCATTCCCAATAGTGAAGTCAAGATTGTAGCTAATCTCTCCAGCCGCTGGTCACGGGCTGATTTAAGTATTCCGATTTCTTATCAAGCTGATGTAGACAAAGCTTTACAATTAATTGAAAATGTGGGTTTGGAGATGAGTCAAGATCCCGAATGGCAACATCAAATTCTGGAAAAGCCGAATGTTTTAGGAGTCGAACATTTTAGCGATCGCGGTATCATGATTCGCGTCTTAATCAAAACTCAGCCCCTCAAGCAATGGACTGTAGCCAGAGAATACCGTCGTCGTCTCAAAATTTCCTTAGACGCAGCCGGAATTTATATTCCCGTACCCCAACAAGCCAATTGGGTTACTGAATTTTAGCCTAAACAAGTTCAAAAATTTTCTAGTTATTCAGTCATCAAAAGAAAACTTTTGCTATGAGACTGGGAATATAGCTAAGGCCACGCTACGCTATCATCATCTCGTTCCTAGTAGTTCGTCAAATTTATTTTGACGGGTAATGATCGGAAAAAACTTCTGTTCTTCCCTCCCCTACCCCCCCTGCCTCTCTTCTCCCCCTGCTTGCCTTCACCCGTCATTTTCGGGTTGACAGACTACTAGTCTCTGACTAGGAATGCAGTTAATGAGGCTCTGCCTCTAATATCATTGAAGGCAGAGCCTTCTAGAATTCATTCCCAGTCAGAGACTGGGAATGAGATGACTTGAGTTCTTTGGGGGATAAATGTTTTATGTTAAGTTGACACCAATGAAGCTCTTGCTTTACCCCTACCCGCAGAATCAAATAATTAAGCCGTATTGAGTATAAGTTGACACCATTGAATGAAGCATACCCCCATACTCAAAACTAACTAAGAAAGGTCTTTCAACTCAGCGGTGCGGACGGAAAGCATCTGTGTCTGATTCCCTCTTTGCACTTTTATCTGCAACGCTTGACCAAGGGTACTGTCTTCCACTACACCTTGTAACTGTTCAGCACTAGTAATTTCTTTACTATCAATCTGTACAATCACATCACCGCGACGGATACCCGCAGTTGCAGCCGGAGAATTAGGGACAACTCGCATGACTAAAACTCCTTTAACTTCAGGAATTGCAAACATGGAATTAGGATCATTGTTATTTTGTTTTGCTAATTCCGGTGTTAATGTCACCATTTGCACACCTAAGTATGGGTGAACAACTCTGCCATCTCGTTGCAATTGTACAGCGATCGCCTTAGCCTTATCAATAGGAATTGCAAACCCAATCCCCATCGCATCGGCGCGAATTGCGGTATTAATTCCAATCACTTCGCCTAAACCATTTAATAATGGTCCACCAGAGTTACCGGGGTTAATAGCTGCGTCAGTCTGGATGAAATCTAACCGTTTATCACTGATTCCTACTTGAGCGCTCGAACGTTTTAGGGTGCTGACAATCCCCAAGGTAACAGTATTATCAAATCCTAACGGATTACCCACCGCGATCGCCCAATCTCCCACCTGAACATTATTAGAAGCACCCAAAGGGGCAACAGGTAAATCTTTACCAGCATTAATCTTAACTACAGCCAAATCCGTAACTTCATCAATGCCTTTCACCTTACCCTCAAAAGTGCGACCATCTTTTAGACGGACTGTAACCTTATCAGCCTTATCAACTACGTGAGCATTAGTGAGAATTACGCCGCTTTTGTCAAGAATAAAACCAGAACCTAAACCCCGTAATTGTTCCGTCGGTGATTGTTGGGGAAAGCTATCACCAAAAAACCGCCGAAAAAATGGATCTTCCATCATCGGATCATTTCGGCGAGTAATCGTTCGTTCAGTATCAATTCTCACCACTGCCGCACCCACACGATTCACCGCTGCTGTCACAAAACTGTGACTACCAATGACAGCAGTAGCAGGAGATGGTTTTTGAGCAACTTGTGTGAATGACTCAGTGACAGGATTTGGACCCGGTTCTGCTGCTGAAGGTAACACCCGCAGGGAAGTGACAGTCAAGACCACTCCCATAAAAATCGCTAACACATGGGTACTGAGTTGTCTAATAGACCGGGGCATTTGAAAAAATCGCATAATCACAACCTAATCTACAAGCCTAGTTTTTGCTGTTTCTTGATAAATCTATCTACATCTCATTCTAGTTTATTGACATTTTCACTCACATTTAAGTTTCGGGGATTTTGCCAAATCTTGGCTCAAACATGAATATTTCCCATCTGTCACTAATTCAGTAGCAGCAGTTAAACAACATACAAAATTCCTATCTCTCTAGGCTAAAATATTGATTAGAGCCAAAATGCCAAAACCAATATTCATAGAACAACTCATGAATGGAGCAACCCCCATCACAAACAACTCCTCACCTGTATCAGAACCAGGCGAACATATCCACAATCACAGTCATACGGATCATACACACATTGATTCTGTTCATCCTCATGTCCACAGTGAAGAGTCCTTACGGCGGATTATTAACCGACTATCACGTATAGAAGGTCACGTTCGCGGAATCAAGACAATGGTACAACAAAATACGCCATGTCCTGATGTATTATTACAAATTGCCGCCGTGCGAGGAGCATTAGATAAAGTAGCACGAATTGTCCTAGACGAACATTTAACTGAATGTATTGGTAGAGCCGCTCAAGCAGGTAATATAGAATCAGAAATTGAACAATTAAAAGCCGCTTTAGATAGATTTTTGCCTTGATTATCCATAAATATCAATTTCACTATTCTTTAAATCATCAACCAAACAAACCAATAATTCTGTTTTTACATGGCTTCATGGGGAATATTTATGAATTTGATCAAGCCATAAAACTACTAGTTGATGATTTTTCCCATCTTACCATTGATTTACCGGGACATGGCAAAACTCATGTTTTAGATGATGAATGTTATACAATGGCATCTACAGCCGCAGCGATTATCCAATTATTAGATCAATTAAAAATTGACCAGTGTTATTTAATTGGTTACTCAATGGGAGGAAGATTAGCCTTATATCTGACTCTGTATTTTCCCCAAAGATTTATTAAAGTTATCCTAGAATCTGCTTCTCCTGGTTTAGCCACAGAAACCGCAAGGTTGGCTAGAATTAAAAGTGATGCTCAAATAGCCAAAAAATTAACGAGAATGACAAATAAAGATGATTTTGATTACTTTCTCCATAATTGGTATCAACAGCCAATTTTTGGGGATATTAAAAATCATCCACAATACCAATCTATGATAGCCAGTAGATTAGCAAATAATCCGCTAAATTTAGTTAAATCACTGCAATTTATGGGAACAGGTTCTCAACCTAGTTTATGGGAATTTCTACCTAAAAATACTATTCCTCTATTATTATTAGTTGGTGAGGAAGATGAAAAATTTATGAAAATTAATATGGAAGTTACCAAAAAATGTAACTTTGTTAAATTACAAATAATTGATCAAATTGCACATAATATTCATCTAGAAAACACTGTAGCATTTGTGCAAAATATGCAAAAATTTTTTAGTAGGGTGTGTTAGCGACAGCGTAACGCACCATTATCAATAATTTGGTACATTACAGATTTCTCATTGTTGTTGTTACCGAATTCTGGGCGCAGACCCTGCGCCCCTACGTTGCGAACTGTTTCCGTTCTATAAAACTTACCCAAAATTACCAAAGTCTAGACACATCTGGACAGCGATAATCTTAGTGTTTATTTCCTGCTTCATCGCGGTCTTAGAATGACTTCCAATCTTGTTTGCCCGCTCCACAGACAATCTCGGTAGAACTTACCGTTTCTGACCGTAGTTCCTAAAAAGAACCCTATTACCGTTGCACTCAGAACTCCCAACTATTAACATCTTTATGAGTCCAACGATAAATTAAGGATTTAAAGGCGAACTCTGGTAAGGCTAACATTCGTTGCCAGCGCCAAGGTTCTTGATATAGTCTATATAGCCATTCTAAGTTATTATTTGCTAACCAACGGGGGGCGCGAGTTTTTCCACCTGACCAAATATCAAAACTACCACCAACACCTACCCAAATGGAGTGAGGACACAAATGACGGTGTTCAGCAATCCATAATTCTTGACGTGGTACTCCCAAACCAACAAATATTACTTGTGGCTGTAGTTGAGTCAGAGTTTGCAATAACTGTTGTTCTTCTGCTGGGGAATGATAACCAGAATGTGTGCCGGATATTTTGAGAGTGGGAAGTTGTTTTTGCCATAAATCTGCTGCTTTTTCGGCTATTCCTGGTGCGCCTCCATAGAAAAATATTGAAGCAGATGTTTGTTCTTGATCTATTATTTGTAAAAGGCTTTCTGCTAATTCAATTCCGGGAAACCGTTGCACTTTTTGTCCTAATAAATATTGTAAATAGAGAACTACTCCTGCGCCGTCGGGAATAACTAATTCAGCATTTTTAATGATTTTTGCTAATGGGAGATTGCGCTCTGCTTGCATAGTCATTTCGGCATTGAGGGTGACGACATGAGTCCCTTGACCTGCTTTTAAGCAATCTAATAACCAGTTTGGATAATTATTCATTATATGCACTGGTAAGCCTAGTACGGGTAATGCTTGCGGGAATTTAAACATAGTTTTTTTAAAATCAGAATTTAGGAGAATGTTTGATAAAGATTAGTGTATCAAGTTTTTCCCTGAATGAATGACAAGAATTTGTCAAGTAAAACAGTTTAGGTGTTACAGCAATTCTCGGTTTCATGAAATACAGTGGAGGGCGCAGACCCTGCGCCCCTACAGGTTTTGCGATAGGAAAGTGTACCTCATAACATCAGAAAGTGGGGTTAAGATCCTCTGGACGATCAATATCCGCTAAAGTTTGCAGATAGCTCATTGATAAGTTTAACTTCTGGGCAATTTCTACTGTTTTTACAAATACTTGAGCGGTTCCCCAGGAAATATTTGTAAATAATTCTGCTATTGGTTGTTGTAACCCAATTAAATAATAACCACCGTCTAGGGCAGGACCCAGGACAAGATTACAAACTTTTAATTCCTCGAAGGCGGTTGTTAAAATTTGCGAGTTTAGATCAGGGCAGTCTGTACCAATGATGATGACTCGTTCTGCTTTTTGATTAAACGCATTGATGAGCGATCGCTCCATTTTTGCTCCCAAATCTCCTTCGCCCTGAGATTGATATTTTAAATCATTTCCTAACCAATTTTGCATTTTTTCCAAATTACCACCTGTAAACCGCACTTCTACGGATACTCTGGTGGTCCTTTGCAGTTCTTTGACCTGAAAAATAGTATGTTCGGTCATTTGTTTGTGCAAGTTAGCAGCACCAACTTCACCCAAAACAGGTATTAACCGGGTTTTTGTTGTCCCTGGTTCTGGGTAGCGGGTAAAAATAATCAGGTGTTGTTTTGATGGTTTCCAAGATATCATTCAAAATTTGCTGCTATTAAAGATATGGCAACTATGGGTGCGGTGACTGCGCGAAGAATCCGACGACCCAAGGAAATGGGCTGAAATCCTGATTCTATGGCTATTTCTATTTCTTGATTTGTCCAACCTCCTTCTGGGCCAATGGCAATAATGATCTCATTTGCAGTTTTATTGATTATCTGCTGTAAATGAGGATAATCTCCACGAGCTTCACAGATATAACGATGAGTGGCAATATTTTCTTTGATGGCAGTGTTGAAAGCTACTGGTTGGAGGATGGTGGGAACTACAGCCCGTTCTGACTGTTCAGCGGCTTCTGAGGCTATACGCTGCCAACGTTCTAGTTTTTTGGGGCTGGGATTTAATAGGGTGCGATCGCTCAAAATAGGTGCAATACAAGTTACCCCTAACTCAGTACAACACCGGACAATTTCATCAAATCCATTGCCTTTGGGTAATGCCATCATCAAGGTAATAGCCACAGGTAATTCAGTTTTTACCTCCAGCGGTTCTAAAATCTCTCCTTGTTCCCCTTGTAACTGCGCTAACCACCATTTCCCCATACCATCCATCACAATAAATTTATCACTATCTCGCAAGCGCAATACCCGCAGCAAATAATGTTGTTGTTGAGGTGTTAATACAAGTTTGTTAGCTTGAAGTTGTTGGGGATGAACAGTAATGCGTTGAAGTTGGGACATATTAGCAGGAGTCAGAAAGTAAGAATAGTCTTAGGGACTTCCAAGAAATAAATTACCCTAATAAACGAACCACAGAGGCACAGAGGACACGGAGGAATGAGGGTTTGAGAGATTTTTTGCGTTAGGTAGCTGAGTGTTTTTTTATTTGGAAGTCCCTTAAATCTGGGAAGGTGATATACTGCAAACGGTTCATAAGTTTAACCAAATATGAACCCCCTCTGGTAAATCTCTCCAATATTAAATGTTATTCCTTTTTCCTCTCTTCTTAGGAGAGGGTTAGGGAAAGGCTTTGAACCTTGTTCTTTGTATGATAAAAAAGTCCAGCTTCTAGCCGTTTTGAGTATAGGTCTTTAGACCGGAGAGTGTCAATGTAATAATGCTTGAAACCGCTGTTCACCGCGAATTTTAGCAAAATCTGGGTCGGTTTTCGCTAAATCTTGATATTTTTTGGGTACAAGTTGAATAGCTTTTTTGAGGTTATCAATTGCTAGTTCGAGATTATTTTGCAAGGCATAATTACAAGCCTTGTTATAATATGCTTGGTGCAAATTGGGTTGAATAGTAATTGCTTGATTGTAAGATGCCAAAGCTTCTTTGTAGCGTTGTAATTTAGTCAGAGCAATGCCTCGGTTAATCCAAGCTTCATGTTTATTCGAGTGAATAGCGATCGCTTCATTGTATGATTTAACAGCTTCTTCATAATTTCCTAAAGCCGTTAAAGCATTACCACGATTATACCAAGCCTCATCTTTATTTGGACGAATAGCGATCGCCTTATCATAAGATAATACCGCTTCTGGATACTGTTGCAAAGCAATTAAAGCATTACCACGATTTACCCAAGTCTCCGCACTATCAGCTTTAATAGCTATGACCTGATTATATACATTTAAAGCTTCTTGATAACGATGGGTATCCAACAAACCATTACCTTGTAGTAATAAATTTTTGGCTTTTTGACTATCTTGCACCTCTGTAATTAGTTGATTAACATTGCTTTCCTGGGCAACTTGTTGAGTATTATCTGGAGAAGAATTTGCCAAATCACTACAGCCAATCGCCAGAAAACTAATTAAACTAGAGGCAATTAATTTTCGCCAAACTACCATGTTGCACCTACAAAAATCATATAATTATCCTAAAACTGATGGAAACTTCTAAGTCGTATCGAAATCAACTAATCATTACTAATTGTTTTTTATTTATGTAAACTCAAGATGAAGATTTGGATAAGGTTTTCATAAAGTATGAATATTATACCATATCTGCCAGAGTCAGATCCCCGACTTCTCTAAGAAGTCGGGGATCTTATTTATAGCTGTTGTGGCGGAGTCATTTGGTGAGTTGCCAAAAAAAAGAATCATCCCACATAAAAATTCTAAATGATTTGTGGTAAAATTACGTGCTTGTTGCTTGTGGAGACAAAAAAATTGATTTACAACCGCACAGAATCATAATTATCCGTATTTATCTGTGATCAATTATCCAGATTGATCTGAGATTGAGGATAAAGATTATATAATACTGTGAATACAAGTGTTTTGACAGCAATTAAATTGATAATGAGACGATGGGAGGAAACTAAAAATATGAGTATTGAACCTGACTCATCCAACTCAGAAATAAATCAAGCAGATGAATTAGCAACTGATGGTAGTGATCACTCATTACTAACAGAAGGATTAGGAAAAAAACAAATATTTGGACAATCTGCATTCAAGGCGAACATGAGCAAAGGGGCTACGTTTCTTGTGGAAAGTAACTCCAGTTTGCAAACTGCTATTACCCCAAGAATTTTATTATTTACCAGTTTGGCGATCGCCACAACTATCATTAGTATTGTCATTAATAACTCATTTCTGGGGATTGTGGGAACTTTAGCAACCTTGATTTTATCACTGTTAATCCTGTTCCCGTGGCTGCAAAATATTATTCAAGAATGGTTTTCACCTCAAGATAGAAATGTATTTATTGGCTTAATAGGAGTAATAGTAGCAATAATTGGCTTATTCAGATTTACTAATTTGGGTAGTGGTTTACTGAGTTGGGGAAAAAGAGTTAACTGGGATGCTTCTGGGACTTTAGCAGAATGGTTTGGAGCATTGGGACAAATTGCCATTGCTATCATCGCCGTTTATGTAGCATGGCGACAATATGTAATTTCTAAAGACCTCACCATTCAACAAAACCTGCTAACTGTACAGCAAAACATTATTACCCAACAGCAAACCATAGATTCCTACTTTCAAGGAATTTCTGACCTAGTATTAGATGAAGAAGGATTATTAGAAGATTGGCCACAAGAAAGAGCGATCGCTGAAGGACGCACCGCCGCTATATTTAGTAGTGTAGATGGCAGTGGTAAAGCCAAAATTCTGCGATTTCTCTCCCGTTCCAAATTACTCTCTCCCCTCCAGCGCGATCGCCGACTAGGAAGAGCTATTCTAGATGGTAGTGGTGGTTATGCCGAAGATCTTTTAGAAGGAGTGCGCGTCATTGATTTAGGTGTCATGTTAGCAGGTGCAGATTTAGCCGACAATGATTTACGCTGGACAGATTTAAGTGAAGCTAACCTCATTCGTGCTAATCTGAGTAATTGCGATTTAGTCAAAGCCAACCTTGCCCGCACAATCTTATATGATGCCAATTTGAGCAACGCCGATTTAAATGGAGTGCGCCTATTTTATGGTTTACCTGAACAGGCATCCCCCCGCAGTCGCAGCGAACCACCCAACTACGAAACAGGAGAACACACCGGCGCAGTTATCGAAAATGCCGACTTCACCAACGCCCAAAGAATGTCCGAATCTACCCGTCACTATTGCTGTACTTGGTGTGGAGAAAAAACCAGACGGACAATTCCCGGTGGTTGTCAAGGGATTCCTAACAAATTGGGAAGATAAAATTTAGGAAAGAGGCAATTGACCATTAATTTAATTTTCGTAGGTTGGCTTGAAGCATGAAACCCAACATTAGCGAGAGGATAGTAGGAGGTGTTGGGTTATGGCTATGGCTCCTACGTCGCCACGCAAGCTATCGCCACACTTCGTAAACGTCCCTCAGTCCCTCAACCAAACCTACAATAAATATTGTTTTACATAAAGGGAACGGTAGATCCGGTAGAGCCATATAACGCTTCCCTTGCCCAATCTTTGATGTGTTTTAGCCGAGTTAAATCATCAATTTTGCTCATAAATAACCATTGCTTCTATTAAGACTTGCTCACGAAAATAACGACTTAAATCGGCTGATGTTCTTAAATCTATCTGCCTATTTAGGGTTTGCTGAAAAAGTTGTCTGTGAGGGCAGAGAACAGGGAACAGGGAACAGTTTCAACTATCTGGATATCCTCTCTTTTGTAAAATCATCTCTTAATACTGAACCAAATAAAGACAACTTGCGAATCGAGTGACTTTGACAAAAATGATTAATTTCTTCTTCCTCCGTGTCCTCTGTGCCTCTGTGGTTCGTTTATTAGGGTAATTTATTTCTTGGAAGTCCCTAAGACTATAACAAGTATAGCCTTACTTGAACTTTAATTGTATAGTTATAACCTTACAACTTACGCAAGTGCCACACCAAAAATCTGTTTATTTGCAGGATTTATGTAGTCTGACGCACCCTTCCAATGTATCAGTTGCGTAATTCCTCAAACTTTGTCTTTGACCTATCTAACAGGAAATTGACAATTCTTAATATTCAAAAATCTTGGAACTAAACCTATAAACCACAAGTCAACAGCAATACCTATGGGTAATGGGTAAAAAAATCTTTAAAAAACAGAACTAAAACTGAACTAACAAGTTTAAGGAGGATTTAAATTGATGAGAAATTCTAAATTTCTGCAAATATCTACTGCGGCTTTATTGAGTTTAGGAATCTTCCAAAACATAGCTCTTGCTCAACCAATTAAAACCCAAATAAGAATCCCCCCATCTCAAACTGTAGATAAAAATTTATCGCAAATCAAAATCAATCCCCTTTATCTTGAACGAGAACAAAAAGCTCCCTTAATCATTAAAAATCAACTACTGGAATTACGCCGGGATATCCAGTCAAAAAACTTCACCTTTCAGGTAGGTTACACCACAGCCTTAGATTATAAACTAGAGCAACTAGCCGCCACCCAAGCACCAGATGATTTACCAACACAGGCTAACATCCAAAACGCCGTTGCAGCACAAATCTTAAATCTTGATTCAGCCGAACGTGAGAAATTTGAACGTATCAATCCCGGCGTAATCCCTGAATTACAATTAATTAAACGTAATGGCTGTTTTGCCTCAGCCAAATCCTTTGACTGGCGGAATTTAAATAAAGTTACCCCAGTTCGTAACCAAGGAGGTTGCGGTAGTTGTTGGGCATTTGCTACCTTGGGAGCTTACGAAGGGAATAACCTCATTCGCAATAACTCCGCTGCTGATGCTTCCGAACAGCAAATTATTAACTGGGGTGGTGCAGGTAGTTGTGGTGGGGGTTGGTGGTCTAAAGCATTTGATTTCCTCATTAACAAAGGCACAGCCACCGAAGCCACAGTACCCTACACCGCCACCAACAATCCCTACAATCCCAGCGTAGACACTCCCTACCGTTCCATAGCCTGGGGATATGTTAAACCAAACGGCGGAATTCCCACAGTTGCAGAAATGAAACTGGCTATGTGCAAATATGGACCCTTAACAGTTGCAGTGAGAGTTACTCCTGCTTTCCAAGGTTATGTTAGCGGCGTATTTAACGAGCAAGCAAATGGTCCTATTAATCATGGTGTCACCCTCATTGGTTGGGATGATCAAAAACAAGCTTGGTTAATCAAGAATTCTTGGGGTACAGGTTGGGGTGACAATGGTTATATGTGGATTGGCTATAACAGCAATAGCATCGGTTATGGCGCAGCTTGGACTCAAGCTAGAAGCAATTTCTACAAGCTTTCTCCTGACTTGTTGAAAAAAATCACTCCTTTAAAAATCAATCCAGAATTAATTAAAGTTAATTCCAAAAACATCTCTCGATAATTGTTTTGACTTTAGCTAACCCATTGGTGTCAACTTAAGCTCAAATCCCTACCACATCTCGTTCCTAGTCTCTGACTAGGAATGCAGTTGATGAGGCTCTGCCTCTATACTTGAGAAGGTAATAACTTGCGTTTTTACATCCATATATTACCTTTAAGCAAAAGCTCAATTTATTCCCTTGCGGAGTATAATATCATTGAAGGCAGAGCCTTCTAGAATTCGTTCCCAGTCAGAGACTGGGAACGAGATGAAAAAAAATCACTCCTAACATCAGAAAGTGCTGTATGTCCCTTACAAAGCGAGTTTTTTTAATTATTTCTCTGTTAACTACCTTGACTATTATTTTTCAAGTTAGTAATACGGCTAATCCTCCTATGTCTAAATCAGAAATCACTGTCAATGATGCTAACAATAACAGTCAGATTATTATTCAAAAAGGTAATATGATGATTGTTGAATTGTTAACTAATCCAGGAACAGGCTATAGTTGGCAAATTATTAAAAATGACCCTGACAAACTCAAACCTTTGGGAGATTCAGTATTAAAGCCATTAGAGACAGAAGCCCCAGGAGCATCTGAAAATCAAGTTTTCCAGTTTTTAGCCCAAAATTCGGGTTCAGCAGTGCTAGAACTCCATTATTTACGTCCCTGGGAAAGAAATCTGCCGCCCTTAAAAACCTATCAAATTAACGTCAAAATTCGTGGATGATATTTAAGGAATTTCGCACATCTGCCAATGGAGTTTCCCAGAGTAGATTCCATTCTATGCCAAATAGTGGTTTAGCCTGTTTAGCCATGATCCATCCTTGGGTAATAGCATCCATGTATTTTGTTGAAAGTTCAATGTCATATAAAACAACTTTCAACAAATTTTTAGTTAATAATCCCAACCAAAAACGGCTGGCATATAACTGAGAAACACAAAAGGCTTCTAATTGAATTTCACCCAGGACACTTGTATTGCTACCAGTGACGATATGCCAAATATCATGGGTTTCAGTGATGTGGGCTAATAGGAATTGGCTATCGGTTTCGACAGGACCTGGTTTTAAGAGTTGTAAATTATTGGACAGCAGATGATGTGCAAGGGGTAGGAACAGCTTGATAATTTCTCCCCATAACTATCCATATATTACTGTTTGTCCAAGTCTTCAATTAGTTGATCAACAAATTCCCTTAACCGTTGCTGCTGTGTTAGGGACGGTTTTAATTTTTTCTCTGACCCCAGGCAACACCTTAAACTGCAAAGGTGATTTATCGTACGCTACTTGATTTTGTGGTTTAAATTTAGTTTTAGGCATTGCTAAATCCTAGAGTATCGAGTATACTAAATATTGTAACACAACATTGAAGGTCGAATCAATGCTTTTATCATTCAAAACCGCGTTAATTCCAAATAACGGACAGGTTACAGCTTTTCGTAAAGCATCTGGAGTAGCTAGACACGCTTACAACTGGGCAAATGCTCAAGTTATAGATATCTTAGTTACTCAAAAAGAAGGCGAAAAACTTAAATTACCATCAGCGATTGACCTGCATAAAAAGTTAGTTGCTGAGGTAAAATCTGAGCATATTTGGTATTACGAAGTTAATAAAAATGTTCCTCAGAAGGCGTTAGCTGATTTACGCCAGGCTTGGGATAGGTGTTTCAAAAAAACATCAAAACAACCACGATTCAAGAAAAAAGGACAACACGATTCTTTCTATTTAGAATCAGGAACTAAGGCGAAACCAGCGATTAAAAATGATGGTAAAAGAATTAAATTACCGTCAATTGGCTGGGTACGTTTAGCAGAACCTTTACCGATTACAGCAACTCATAATTGCGTGATTTCTAGACAGGCTGATAAATGGTTTATTTCTGTCAAGTACGAGATTGAAAAACCTCCTATACTTGCAGATAGACCGACCATCGGCGTTGACGTAGGAATAAAGGAGTTAGCAGTTTGCAGTAATGGTGAAATATTCAAAAACCCCAAAGCCTACCGCCGGATGAGTAAACGCATGAAACGTTTACAGCGTAGCGTTACCCAGAAGGTCAAGGGGTCTAATAATCGTAAAAAAGCTGTGAGAAAATTGGCTAAATTACACGCCAAAGTTTCTAATATTCGCCAGGATTCCATACACAAATTAACCTACTATCTAGCTAAAAACCACAGCGTGATAAAGAGTGCGATTCGTTGTTAGTTGAATCACGGTAATCAGTCCGTACATAAACTAACCAACCTAACCCAATTAAGGAGAAAGGTTGAACTCTCGGTCTGATATGGGTGCAAGTCCCATCTACCAGACTCAGGTATGACTCCCTACCTGCCCACACTGACTAGACTCGGTTTCTAGAGGGTGAAGCTGGGAACAGGACGCAATCAGACATCCGTTGTGGGGTGACACTTGGCGTTAATGGGGAGTTCCCACGGTGAAACAGAGCCTAGAAAAGCAACCTACACGCAAGCAGGACACAACTCAAAAACCTGACTTCACTGGAGCGAAATCCCGCCGCATCTTTTTTAAATAGCGGTCAGAGTCCAGGGAATCCAGTGGTTGAAATGGCTACACCTGACGGAACTATTAATCAACCGAGGGAACGAATAAAAACGGATTGAAGGTCTAGGGGCGGTCGAACCCCATAAGTAGGCTGGACGAGCAGCGGAATCCCTTCAATTCGGGTAGGACAGACCGTAATTGGTCTGAGGTGTTCAGAATACACAAATTGGAGCAGAGCATGATTGGACACAGAGAAAACTCTAGTGAATCTTGGAAGACGTTACCCTGGAAGCAATTCCGCCGTAACTTATTCCGCCTACAAAAACGAGTGTATAAAGCGGTTCAAGTTGGAGACAAGCGGAAAGCGCAGTCACTACAGAAGCTGATTCTGAAATCAACCGCAGCAAGATTACTGGCTATTCGTCAAGTATCACAGCTAAACGCTGGGAAAAAGACCGCAGGAATTGATGGCAAAAAGTCCCTTACCTTTAAGGAACGCTTCGAGCTTAATGAACTGCTAAAAGCATCTGTTAGCAACTGGAAACACCAGGAATTAAGAGAAATACCAATCCCCAAAAAGGACGGTACTATGAGGATGCTGAAAATCCCCACTATTGCAGACAGAGCTTACCAATGCCTTGTCAAATACGCATTAGAACCAGCACACGAAGCAACCTTTCACGCCAGGAGCTACGGGTTTAGGACGGGTCGTTCAGCGCATGACGCACAGAAATACCTGTACAACAACCTATGCTCTACACGAAAAGGAATAGATAAACGAGTTATAGAACTCGATATCGAAAAATGCTTCGACAGGATAAACCACACCGCCATCATGGATAGACTCATCGCTCCTTATAGCATAAGACAGGGAATATTCCGCTGTCTCAAAGCCGGAGTTAATCCTCAATTCCCAGAACAGGGAACACCTCAAGGCGGGGTAGTAAGTCCACTATTAGCTAACATCGCCTTAAACGGCATCGAAAGTATCCACAGATATAAAGATGCCGGAAACAACGTAATAGAACCATCAGTCCGATATGCGGATGACATGGTGATAATACTTAGACCTCAAGACGATGCTACCGTTATACTTGACAAAATCAGTCAGTTCCTAGCAGAGCGGGGAATGAAAGTCAGTGAGAAAAAGACCAAGCTAACCGCCGCGACAGGTGGGTTTGATTTCCTCGGCTGGCACTTTAAAGTCCAGAAAAACGGGAAGTTTAAATGCGTTCCATCAGTGGATAACTTCAAAGCTTTTCGCAAGAAAGTAAAACACATCGTCAACAACTCGAATTATGGTGCTATCACTAAGGCTGAGAAATTAGCCCCTGTAGTTAGAGGTTGGAGGAACTACCACCGCTTTTGTAAGATGAAAGGGTCACGCAACTCGTTATTCCACATTCAACACAGAGCTTACAGGGTATTCAACAAGGAAACCAAACAGAATCGCTACACTAGCAAGGAATTACTAGATAAAGCGTTTCCATCAGTTCCTTACTCCGAAAACAAATACATCAACGTTAAAGGTGAGAAATCACCCTATGACGGAGATTTGAGTTATTGGAGCGAGCGTAACAGCAAGCTCTATGACAACCATACCTCTAAAGCCCTCAAACGGCAAAGCCATAAATGTGGTCATTGTGGTTTAAAAATGCTCAGTGATGAGAAGGTACATTTACATCATATAGATGGAAACCATAAGAATGGTAAACCTAAAAACCTTCTAGCAATTCATGAAAGCTGCCACGATTATATTCATATCAGCAAAAGCGAAAGCTAAGAACATCGGAAGCTGGGTGCAGTGAAAGTTGCACGCCCAGATTTAACAGAGAGGGGCAGGGAATAATATCCCTCCTCGACTCTACCTAGAGGATTTGCACGTTAAGGCATTTTTGAAGAACCACAAATTAGCGGGTGCTATCGCCGATTGTGGGATGTATGAGTTCAAACGACAGTTAGAGTATAAAACCGAGAAGTTCGGGAGTGAATTAATCCTTGTGGATAGGTTCTTCCCCAGTTCTCAAATATGCTCTAACTGTGGGAATCATCGTCATAAAATGCCATTAAAAAACCGCGTTTATGTTTGTCCTGATTGTGGCTATAAAGCCGATAGGGACTTAAATGCAGCGCGGAACATTGACCGATGGTTTGCGGATATTTTTATCCCTGTAGCGTAGCGGTTCCTTTTAGGAACTACGGTCAGAAACGGTAAGTTCTACCGAGATTGTCTGTCGAGTGGAAAACCCTCTTAGAAGTCATTCTAAGACCACGATGAAGCAGAAAGTAAACACCAAAATTATCGCTGTCCAGATGTGTCTAGATTTTGGTAATTTTGGGTAAGTTTTATAGAACGGCATATCCTAAAGTATTTGTGGGAAGATTATGGAGTTTTTCTAAGTTGATATCACCCAACATTGGTCGCTTTTGAAAAGCTTGTTTGCCTTGGGGAGTGATAGAAAGAAAATCAATCATTTTTTGCAAGCTATCAGAATCGCTAACGGCATTTGCCATTTTACCGATATAATCAAAATCTCCATAATCTGCTTTGACGAGATTAATAATACTCTCAATAACTTTATCTTGTGAATGTGGATTTACTTTTTCTATCACCTGCATATTAAGCCCCCATAGTATTTTGTGTTGGAGAAATTATGAGTTGTCTGGTAAAGTCCTTAACGGGTGACAAGGCGGCTAAAGAGCTTGTTTCATAAGGGATAGAGCCTGAAAGCCCCGTTGAAAAAAGAGGCGTTTATGAGGCTTGAGATTGATTAAATTCAGAGCTAAATCAGCCCATAATTCCATACCATAAATCCATAGTTGTCCGTAGAGAGCAAAGCTAAAATCACTTTGACGTGGGTACTTGTCCTGATGTTGTTGAATACGTCCGGCATAAGTCTCTATACCTAATTTTTTCATCCGTTGACCGTGCATAGTGGCTAAACTATAAGCAATGACAATCAATAATACTAAAGCTAAAAAGCGAGTTTCATTTACTTTAGTATCCTCTAAATTATAACCACCAGTTTTACAATCCTTAAAGAATTGCTCAATTCCCCATCGACATCTATAGAGGCATAAAGTTTGTTGGAGAGTTGGTAGATTCGTCAAGATATACCAAGGTTCTTTTGGTCCAGAGTTCCGATATTTTCTCTTCCAATAAACAGCGATATTAAATAAGCCTAATTCATCCCCTTTACCACATTTAACTTTTTCATAAAATCTCGACATTCCTGGCTTAAATCCTTGATTTTTAAGAACTTGATATTCTTGTTCAGGTTTTTCTTGAAAATAAAGGTTTTTCTTCTGGCGTAAAGCGAAGTAAACTCCTTGCTCATCAAGCCATTTAGCCAGTTTTGGACTATGAAATTCTCTGTCTGCTAACACCACAATTCGACATTTTTTTAACAACTTTATTGCTGTCTTTATTAATCTTTTCTGTGTTTGTAAATTACTATTTCCGACATGATTTAATGTTTCCCAATATAGTGGTAGGGCATGAGTACCCCATACCAATGTCACCATAAATATATTTCGCCCCTTCCACTGTGTTCTATCCAGTGCTACCATCCAATAACCATATTTTTGATACTGTTTTTTATGAAAATAACGGCGCTGTTCTCGATTCAGTTGTTTTGGTGTTAACGATTGTCTAATCCAATATTTTATCAATGGAAACCATAATAATTTTACGCAGAGTTTACCTATTCCTAAAAATCTTTGTAGATTACGTTTCCTGCTTTCATATTTAATTGGTTGGGGAAACAAGCTGGCCAATTTTGACAGTTTTACTTGGCGATGAGCCTGTATTAATAACAACAATATCTCTAGTGTCAAATACTGCTGTTCACTCAAATGCTTTCGGAAAATTGTTTGATATGATTGTGGTAACATTTTTTGCTTCGGGGGCTTCTTTGTCCCTATTTTTTTACTCCCTTATTTTCTCAAATTATTGCCACATCTCATCTTCAACCGCCTTGTCACCCGTTAAGGGTAAAGTCAGAATTTCTACGCCATCTTCGGTGACAGCAATGGTATGCTCAAATTGAGCAGACAGGAGGCGATCGCTTGTTACCGCAGTCCAACCATCTCCAAGCATTTGGGCTTCATGAGTTCCTTCATTAATCATCGGTTCAATGGTAAACACCATCCCGGCTCTCAGTTTCTTCCCTCTACCCCTAATGCCATAATGGGGAACATCTGGTGCAGTATGGAAAATATTACTAATTCCATGTCCCACAAAATCCCGCACCACAGAAAAGCCGAAAGACTCCGCATACTCTTGAATTGCTGCCCCAATATCTCCAATTTTTGCCCCTGGTTTAACCTCTGCAATTCCCAACCGCAGACACTCTTGAGTTACTTCCACTAACTTTTGGGCTGTGGGGGAAGGATTACCCACTAGAAATGTTTTTGATGTATCACCATGATAACCTTCAACAATAGGCGTAACATCTATATTAATAATGTCCCCATCCTTGAGAATTTGTTTAGCATTGGGAATACCATGACAAATCACCTCATTCACACTGGTACAAATAGACTTAGGATAACCTTTATAACCTAAAGGAGCGCTTTTTGCTCCATGCTTTTGAGTCCATCTTTCCGCTTCATCATTCAATTGTAGAGTGCTAACTCCCGGTTTAACCAAAGGTTCTAAATGTTGTAATAACTTGGCGGCCAAGCTGCCAGCACGGCGCATTTTTTCGATTTCTCGTTGGGATAAAATGACTATGGTTTCGATTTTCATCAATTTTCTATCTACTCTTTTAAAAATATAGTTAATCCAGTTGTTGCTGCTCTGTGTGCAGCATCTGCTACCTTGAGAGCATATAAGCTTTGTTCTGGGGTGATATATAAGGGACTACCATCAAATAGATGGTCTAATACCATAGTTGTATCTTTGGCAAATAAACCCCGTCGCGTTCCCACTTCAATCAACTTTGTTCCTTCTGCTAAGACTAACATTCCGGTATCACCATCGAGAATTATTTCCCCTTTTTCACCTTGAACTTCTAATTTGCGTTCTGATTGCCACAAAGTTTCCCCCTTACCATAAATTACCTGTGCCAATAATCCACTGTCAAAGCATAATTGGGCTGAACATAAACAGGTTTGGTAATAATCAGACTCAGTTTGCCAATATCGTTGGTGACAATTGACAGTGAAGACTTCACCGAACAAATCAATCAGACGATGTAACCGAGATAATGCCCCAATTAGGGGAAAGCCAAACATATCATGATTATAAGTCCACTTCCGCGGGGCTGGATGCTGGGGATTCAGGGTGCTATAGCGGATATAAAACAAGTCACCAATTTGGTCTAAGTGTTGTTTTAAAGTTTGATGCCAACCCCCCAATAATTCAATGTGTTCGACGTGCAAAAGCTTGTTTACTGTTTTTGCTAAAGCAATCAGTTCTTCAGCTTCTTGGACATCCACAGATAAGGGATATTCAACAATGGTGTGTTTGCCAGATTCTAAAGCTGCACGGGTAATCTTACCATGATCTCGATTAATGGTGCAGATGACCACCAGATCTAAATCGTCTCGTTCTACTAGCTGTTGCCAAGAATCCATCGCCACAGTTGCATATTCTTGGGCTAAAACCGCTGTCCTTTCAAGATTACCAGCGATCGCTATTAAATCAGTTCGAGGATCTTGTAATAACGCCTCAGCCCTGAGTTTAGCCGCATAGCCTGTTCCCACCAAACCGACTCTGAGACTGTGTGTACATAAAGGTAGTTCGTTATTGTCCATGAATTTATCACCAGTTTTCAATGTTTCGGTTTAATGCCGTTGGTATTTTATAAGGGAAATGCCGAAAACCCTTGAAGATGTAGCTGACTTAGTCAGCTACATCTGTGCTTTAGAGAAGGGATGAAGGCTAGAGGCTTTCCTTTATCCTGCATTGACATTAATTTAAAAATTTGAAATTATTTCAAATTTTAATCCAATCCATATTCGTGAGACAATTAAATTGTCAGCAAAGACATTAAAAACCTACCGGGAGACTCTCGGAAAGTTACGCTTGTCAGAGATGATTCTGCCAGTAATGGCAAACAGGATCAGGGCAAGAACCCAAATATTTAAGGCAATGCCTGAAGCTGGGATAACTGAGAGATATAGACTGAAACTCTCTATAGAATCCCCGCGTCTTTAGACCGGGGAGTGTCAACAACAAGCCACCATCAGGAAATATCTAATACCACTAGTAGTCTGTCAAATTTATTTTGACGGGTTTTTGGTAGTGCGGGCATCTTGCCCGCGTAAGCGAGACGCTCACACTACAGTCCATCATTTTTATCTTGACGAACTACTAGGGTATTTTTCAACAATGTAAAATATTATGGCTCTTTAGTAATTTTGGAAACATTACCATAAATATAATACAGCTTAAAAATCGTGTAAAACTCAGGATAAACAATTAATTAAACGATTTTAACTTTTCAGAGCTGGTTTCTCATGGTTTTTGAGCATTTTTCTTTGAATTTGTCATAAATTCGCGTTTGTAAATAATTAGGTTCTGTTATAGGTTTTACATGATATGCTACATGAATTAGAAAATACCAAAAGAAATTATACATCTTGTGTATAAAATGTGTCTATTTTCTCCTTTAAATATCAAATCCCCGGATAATTTTCAGAAGTATCTACTAGATTTCTATTTTCATTTTCCCAATATCTAAGATGATTATACAAATCCAAAATCTGCGGATTTTTTATCCATTCCTAGTGCCATTTATCAGCTCATCTCAGATTTATTGGTTATATATACTTTCGGCTTTGTTACTAGCTTTGATTATATATAAATTAGGGTTATCTCAACAAGATGAACAGATAAATTTAAGACAGTATCTTTTGCCAAAAGCAGTTTATTTACATCCTTCAGCGATCGCTGAATACAAGTATTATTTTTTATCTTCGCTCTTAGAAATATTTGTAATATTGCCAGTTATGTTCTCTCTACCAAATCTAGCAAATATCATTTGTGATTATTTAACAGAAATTACCCATCTGACAACGCCTTTTTTAATCACCGATCCTTATTGGTACCATTATGTCATATTGAGTATTTTTGTGGCTTTAGCGGGGGATTTTGCCTATTATTGTTACCATTACTTAGCTCATAGAAGTTCATTCTTTTGGGAATTTCATAAAGTCCATCATTCTGCGGATGTACTAACTCCAATGACTGTTTACCGCTCTCATCCCTTTGATTTAATATTAAGTATGATCTTTGCGACGGTAATGCTGGGTTTTACGACAGGAATCTGGATTTATTTATTTGGTAATCAAGTATCACATTTATCCATTTATGGAGTTAATTGGGAGATATTTCTCTTTTATTTAACTGGTGCTAACTTACGACATTCTCATATTTGGTTGAACTACCCCTATAAAGTTAGTCATGTGTTGATGAGTCCTGCCCAACATCATATTCATCACAAGTGTTGAATCCTGCAATAAAACTTTACAATCTTTGCGTTTTACCCAGGTAAAATCCATTGTCTATTGAGAATAGAGTCATTAATTGATCAAATTTGGTATCACCAATACCAATGCACAACTTGGACACAATCCTCAAAATCTTAACATTCAACACTTCTGCATATTCATCATAGTGTTGAACCAAAGCATTATGATAAAAACTTTGGTTACATTCTGTCTTTTTGGGATTGGATATTTGGGACTTTGTATATACCGAAAGGTTATGAAAAGCTGAATTTTGGTCTATCAGATGGGGAATCAAGTTTATTTAATAATCCAATTAATTTATTAGTACAGCCATTTAAATCTATTTGGCAAAGTTACAACCAAAAGATAAGTAGGGAATAATTTTTTATAGCAGTTCCCATGCAAGTGAGGGACAAGAAGTAATTATGGAACGCAGATAAACGCAGATAAACGCAGATAAACACAGATAATTTTGTACCTCATTAGATTAGAGGTTGTTTGAAAAGTTTTAGGTTGTGATTTTAGGCACTTACAGATCCCCCCTAACCCCCCTTAGCAAGGGGGGAACTAAAGTCAAAGTCCCCCTTTTTAAGGGGGATTTAGGGGGATCTGAAAATATTTGATACACCATGAGGGACTTTTCAAACACCCTCTTAGAAAACGCTATATCAGGAATCTAAATACAAATTCAATCAAAAATTAATTGGGAATTATAGTGATGAATAACATGAAATTAGATTTGAGTTCAGATTTATCAAGTACAACTACAATCATCAATGATTTGCCAGAAAATGGTGTTTGTATCCATGATTTATTTGCAATTCAGGTAAAAGCAGCACCAGATTCAGTAGCGACAATATTTGAAAATCAGCAACTTACCTACCAAGAATTGAATGCTAAAGCCAATCAGTTAGCACATTATTTACAGAGTATTGGTGTAGGTGCTGAAGTCATGGTCGGCTTGTGCGTAGAGCGATCGCTCGATCTGATTATCGGTATTCTTGGTATTCTTAAAGCTGGAGGTGCTTATGTGCCTATAGACCCGGCCTATCCCCAAGAACGCATAGCATTCATGCTAGAAGACACTAAGTTGCAATTTGTGGTGACACAACAACAATTGGTAGTATCTCTTCCTGAAACTTCTACAACAATTTGTCTAGATACAGATTGGCAAGAAATTGAGTGTCAAAGTTCCCATAATCCCATCAGTGGAGTCACAGCCGAAAATCTCGCTTATTTAATCTATACCTCCGGTTCTACTGGCAAGCCAAAAGGTGTACAAATGCCTCATGGTAGTATTTGTAATTATCTTGAAGCGATCGCTAAAATATTACCAGTTAATCATCAAGATATTTATCTCCATACAGCATCTTTCTCTTTTACTGCCTCAGTCAGACAATTATTTTTACCTTTATCCCAAGGTGCAACCAGTATTCTTGCTACTCGTGAACAAACCAGAACTCCTTTAAGCCTATTTGAATTAATTCAAAAACGTGGTGTTACTATTTCTGATGGTGTACCCTCTGTATGGCGATATGGACTAATTGCTTTAGAAAGTTTAGAGCAACAATATACAAAAGCTCTAAGCGAATCACAATTAAGATTAATAGTATTTGGTGGCGAATTACTACCCTATCAGCTAATTAAAAAGTTACGCAACCTGTTTAAAACACCACCCCAGTTTTTTAATATTCTTGGTCAAACAGAAAGTATTGGCCATGGTTTTTATACTGTTCCTGAAGATTACGATCTTGAAGATGGCTATGTTCCCGTTGGTCATCCTTTAGCAAACATTCAACAAGTTTATGTCCTTAACTCCCAACTTGAACCAGTCAAAACTGGTGAGTCTGGAGAAGTCCATATTGCGGGTTCTACCTTAGCACGAGGCTATCTGAACCGCACCGAGGCCAATGAGGAAAAATTCATCATTAATCCTTTTAATCCTCAACAACGACTCTTTAAAACCGGGGATGTTGCTCGTTATTCAAGCGGTCGCAATTTAGAAATTCTTGGTCGCATTGATTTTCAGGTAAATATCCGCGGAATGCGGGTTGAACTAGAAGAAATTGAAGCAGTAATTAAACTCCATCCCAGTATTCGAGAAGCCGTGGTTTCTGCCAGAGAAGATGTATCTGGTGGTCAGCGATTAGTTGCTTATATCGTAGTGAATAATCAAGATTTTAATTCGGGAGAATTACGCAATTTTCTTGCCAGCAAACTACCAGATTATATGATTCCCCATACCTTAATGGTCATGGAGAAATTGCCAGTTTTACCTAATGGAAAGTTAGACCGTAACAGTTTACCTGAACCTGATATCTCAGCAATTCAAAGTGAATTTATCCCTCCGCAAACACCCACACAAGAAATCATTGCTAAAATCTGGGCAGAAGTTTTAGGCATTGAAAGAATTGGTATCCATGATAATTTTTTAGAATTGGGTGGACATTCCCTATTGGCAAGTTTAGTTATATCAAGATTGCGTGAGGCACTATCCCTAGAATTATCAATTGCCAGTTTATTTGCTGCGCCAACAATTGCCACATTTAGTGAACAAATTGGATCTTCTGCCCAGAATTTACTGCCAACCTTAGAACCAGTTTCTCGAAATATTGAATTACCACTTTCATTAACCCAGCAGCGTTTTTGGTTTCTCGATCAAATGGAAGGGGCAAATCCTGCTTACAATATTGTCAGAGTCCTGAATTTACAAGGATTGCTTAACTTTATAGCACTTGAACAGGCGATCGCTACAATTATTAATCGTCATGAAACCCTGCGTACCAGTTTTGGAATTGCCGATGGTAAACCCATTCAATTTATTGCTGATAAATTAGCATTTACCTTACCCGTAATTGATTTACAAGAATTAGCAGAAGATCAGAAAACGACTGCGGCACAAAGATTAACTACTAATGAATATCTTCGCCCTTTTGCCCTAACTGAATCATCTCTCTTAAGAGTGACATTGATGCAATTGGGGGCAGAATCCCATCAGTTATTAGTAATAATGCACCACATCATTTCTGATGCCTGGTCAGCAGGGAATTTTCTTCAAGAATTATCGGTTATTTATTCAGCCTTGACAGCGGGTTTACCTTCTCCCTTACCCGAATTATCAATTCAGTATGCAGACTACGCTTATTGGCAACGGCAATGGCTGGAAAATCAACCCGCGCTTGATTACTGGAAACAACAATTAGCAGATATTCCCGCAGTCATTGAATTACCTACAGATCGATCACGAACAGCAATTCAAACCTTTCACGGTGATCTCCAGAAATTTCAATTTGATTCCCAACTCACTCACAAGCTCAAAAACCTCAGTCAAAAATCGGGTTCTTCCCTATTTATGACACTTCTGACGGCTTTTGTGATCTTACTTTCTCGCTACAGTGGTCAGGAAGATATTGTTGTTGGTTCTCCCATTAGTAATCGCAATCGTGTCGCGTTAGAGCCATTAATTGGCTTTTTTGTGAATACCTTAGTTTTACGGACTCGTCTCCAAGAAAATCCCACATTTGAAGAATTACTTCAACAGGTGCGACAGATGGCACTTGATGCTTATACTCACCAAGATGTCCCCTTTGATCAACTTGTAGAAACCCTCCAACCTCAGCGCCACCTCAGTCATAGTCCTTTATTTCAAGTTATGTTTGTATTGCAAAATTCTCCGGTGTCAAAACTGGAATTAGGAGATTTGCAAGTTACACAAATAGAATTAACAAGAGGGACTGCGGGGGCAACTTTTGATTTAACCTTATCAATGCAGGAAAAAGAGTCAGCATCAGGAACTGAATTAATAGGTGCATTTGAATATAATGCTAATTTGTTTAATGCTGATAGTATTGCCAGGATGGTGGAGAGTTTTCACACCTTAGTTGAGGCAGTTGTAGCAAATCCCCAAGAACGGATTAGAACATTACCTTTACTAACAGCATCCCAAAAGCATCAGTTATTAGTTGAATGGAATCATACGGGAACTGATTATCCCCAAAAATCCATTCATCAATTATTTGAAGAACAAGTAGAAAAAACACCTGATGCAGTGGCGGTAATATTTGAAGATCAGCAATTAACCTACAAACAATTAAATTTACAAGCTAACAAACTAGCTCATTATTTGCAATTTCTGGGTGTAGAACCAGAAATCTTAGTGGGTGTTTATTTAGAACGTTCTTTAGAAATGATCGTCGGATATTTGGGAATTTTAAAAGCTGGTGGTGCTTATGTGCCACTCGATCCTAACTATCCCCCAGAACGCCTCACTTATATGGTGGCAGATTCACAAATGTCCATCATCTTGACTCATTCTTTATTACTCCCACATTTATCATTAACACTAGAGCGATCTGCTTGCAGCAGCGCTTCGCTATCGCAAACTAAAATTATTTGTTGGGATAAAGATTTTGAAATTGAAATTGCCAGTCAGAGTTCCCATAATCCTATTCATAATTTCACCCCGGAAAATTTAGCTTATGTAATTTATACTTCTGGTTCTACAGGAAGACCTAAAGGTGTACTAATTCAACATTCAGCATTATTAAATCTAGTGTTCTGGCACTTAAATAATTTTGAATTAAAATCATCAGATCGAACTACACAGTTAGCCGGAACAGCCTTTGATGCTGCTGTTTGGGAATTATGGCCTTATTTAGTAGTCGGAGCGAGTATATATTTAATTAAATCAGAATTTCTGCTGTCAGCGGAAACCCTTCAAGAGAAGTTGATATCACATAATATTACTATTAGTTTTATTCCTACACCCTTAGCAGAACAATTATGTCTTTTATCCTGGACAGAAAAGACAACTTTGCGAACTATGTTAACTGGTGGAGATAGACTTAATTCTTATCCATCAAATAAGTTACCATTTAAGTTTTTTAATAACTATGGACCCACCGAAAATACAGTGGTTACAACGTCTGGACAAATTTTATCAGAAGAATCAGATGGTAAATTCCCACCCATAGGTCGTCCTATTACCAATACTCAAGTTTACATTCTTGATCACTATCTTCAACTCCTACCAATTGGCGTTTATGGAGAAATATACATTGGTGGTCTAGGTTTAGCTAGAGGGTATTTAAATCGTCCTGACTTAACATCTGAGCGATTTATTGCTAATCCTTTTGTGGCAAATGAGCGACTTTATAAAACTGGAGACTTAGGACGCTATTTACCAGACGGAAATATTGAATTTCTAGGACGCATTGATCATCAAGTTAAAATTCGGGGTTTTCGGATTGAACTAGGAGAAATTGAAACAGTATTAACCCAACATCCTCAAGTTCAGCAGGTAGTAGTAATTGTCCGCGAAGATCATCCAGGAAACAAGTATTTAACAGCTTATATTGTCAGCACCACAGAAACATTGACCAGTAGCGAATTACGTCAATTTCTGAAAGGAAATCTGCCAGAATATATGATACCTGCGGCTTTTGTCATGCTCAAAGCCTTACCTCTGACTCCTAATGGTAAAGTTGACCGGCTGGTTTTGCCAAAGCCAGAAACAATCAATGCAGAGCTAGAAACCACCTTTGTTGCCCCTGGGACTGCCCTAGAAGCAAAATTAGCCGAAATTTGGTGTACAGTATTACACCGGGAGCAGGTGGGCATCTATGATAACTTCTTTGAATTGGGGGGACACTCTCTCCTGATCACATCTGTAATATCTCGCATTCGAGAACATTTTTCCATAGTTCTGCCTCTGCGTTCTCTATTTACAGCCCCAACTATCGCTGAACTTAGTCAAGTAATAACTGCACATCAACTGGATGCCATGACAGTTGATACTTTACCACCGCTTGTCCCTCAAGCACGAGATACTTATATCCCCCTGTCTTTTGCACAAGAGTCTATATGGCAGTTACAACAATTAGCTCCTGAAAGTTGCGCCTACAACAGCTTTTTTATTTTACGTTTCACTGGCTCTCTTTCTGCAATTGCATTGGAGTCCAGTTTCAATGAAATAATTCGTCGTCATGAAATATTACGCACTGGTTTTACTATAGTAGAAAGTCAACCTGTACAAGTAATTACCCCATTTCTGACTATCCCATTAGAGATTATAGACTTACAAAACCTCCCTTTGATAGAGCGAAAGTCCGAAGCAGAAAGACTAGCTGCATTGCAATATAATCACCATTTTGATCTGGCTTTAGTTCCTCTCATCAAAACAACTTTACTGCGACTAACTCCAGAAGAACATTGGTTAACACTAAATATGCACCATATCATCACAGATGGTTGGTCATTTGGTCTGTTGTTGGAGGAGTTAGGAATCCTCTATACAGCTTTTGTAAATGGTTTACCTTCACCCCTACCGGAATTACCTGTTCATTACGCAGATTTTACCCTCTGGCAACGGCAATACTTTAATGAAAAGGTCATAGAAAAGCAATTGGCTTACTGGCTACAAAAGCTAACTGATACTGCACTAGAATCTGATCAGATATCTAGCAATCAGCTACAGTTGAGTAACAAAAGCAGTAGCGCAGCTATTTATTCTGTGGTTCTGCCAGTAAGTCTTGTGACATCAATCGAAGCCGTCTGCCGTTCTCAAAGAGTCAGCATCTTTGCGATCATTCTCACTGCTATGAATATACTTTTGTTCAAGTACAGTAGTAAGAACGATATTTTAGTAATAACAACTATTGGTAATCGAAGTTCAGTTGAAACTGAAAAAATGCTCGGTTGCTTCATCAATGATGTAATTTTGCGATCGCATCTTTCCTCTGAACAAACTGGAATTAATCTTTTAGAACAAGCCCAAGAAACTCTCACAGAAGCCATTAATAATAAAGAAATTGCTTGTCAAACAGTCACAGAAACTATCACCAGTAAACAACCACTGAATATCTCAGCAGCCCTGGCTATGCTACCTCCACAAAATTGGCATAATTGGATATTAGATGTAGATTTTGTCACAATTAAGCGCGATCTCGACTTGTGGGATGGAGAAATTCCCTTAGAAATTTATGTTTCTTCACCCTCAGTAAATAATCCCACTATGGAAATTAAGGTTTTCTACAGCACGGAGTTATTCACAAGTGAAACTATCGAGGTTTTGTTCGGCTATTACCAGCAAATTCTTCAGCAGCTTGTCGAAGATCCCACTAGTCAAGTTTGTGAATTTTTTGATTGGTGAACATTGCAAGACTCAGATCCCCGACTTCTTAGAGAAGTCGGGGATCTGACATTAAACCATGAAGCTTTGCCACAAGTTCACTAATAATCACTATTGCCATGTTAGAAAACAGCCCACCAGAGTTAAAACAACAACCCAGATTTGGATCGTCTTTATTGAGATGGACTGAGTATTTCTCCAGTCAGTCAGGAGAGATAACTCAAAGCATGAGCGTGTTTATCTTGATCTGGTTTGGTCAAGTTTTATCCCTAGTTGGCTCACGGACAACCAGTTTTGCGCTCAGTATTTGGATTTATCAACATACGAATTCCACAATTCAATTTACACTGCTGATTCTCTCCACAACCCTACCGACAATTTTGATCTCTCCCATTGCCGGCGTGATTGTCGATCGCTTTTCTCGGCGCTGGATCATGATTATTAGTGATTTTTGTGCGGGTTTATGTACCTTGCTAATTGCTTGGTTATTTATCAGTAATCACTTAGAAGTTTGGAGTCTGTGTGTAGTCAGTGCGATTAGTGCCAGCTTTAATGCTTTTCAGGGACTAGCCTATTCCTCCGCGACTACATTACTGGTGCCAAAAGCACAACTTGGTCGTGCCAGTTCGATGACACAGATCAGATTAGCGATCGCTGAAATTCTCTCCCCCGCATTAGCAGCAGCTTTGTTAGTAACTGTACAATTATCAGGAATTGTCATCATTGATTTATCTACATTAGCCTTGGCCTTGATCTGTTTGCTGGTAGTTAAATTTCCTGAAATCTCGTCCACAGAAAATCCCGATACCGAAACCCATTCATTTTGGCAAGAAATCACCTTTGGCTGGAAATATTTAGTAGCACGTCCTGGACTACTCGGATTAGTCATGTTCATTGCCATTAGCAACTTTCTCATTGGTAGCGCAGAAGCTTTAACTACACCCTTAGTGCTTTCCTTTGCTTCCGCTCAATCCCTAGGGACTATCTATTCTATTGCCAGTTCTGGACTATTGGTAGGTAGTCTAGTAATGAGCATTTGGGGCGGGCTAGAACGCCAGATCAATACTATATTTGTATCAATGGCATTTTTGGGCATTTTATATGTATTAGCTGGGTTGAAGGCTTCCACAGTTATATTTACGATCGCCAATTTCTTGATATTTCTGACAATTCCCATCATCAATGGATCAATTCAAGTCATCTATCAAAAAAAAGTAGCCCCAGAAGTCCAGGGAAGGGTTTTTGCTTTTCGTAGTGCTGCTGTGCAGGGGTTTTTACCACTGGCCTACCTGACCTGCGGAGCATTAGCTGATCAATTTTTTGAACCAATCATGGCGCAAGATGGAGCTTTAGCCAATAGCATTGGCCAGATTATTGGGGTTGGTCATGGTCGCGGCATGGGTTTAATGTTGATCATCATGGGTCTGTTTTCTCTAGTCGTCACCTTGATTGCCTACTTGTATCCACGTCTGCGCTGCGTAGAAAATGAACTACCTGATGCCTGAGTTCGGTGTTAGGAGTTAAAATTTAAGAGCAAAGGACACGCATATTTGAATCATGACGGATAATCAAGGAATTCAAGAGAGAACTTTAACTTTTGCTGTCAGGATTGTCAAACTTTGTCGCTTTCTCCATGATTTGGGTGGCGTAGAAAAAATTCTCTCATCTCAACTCATTCGTAGTGGTACTTCCATCGGTGCGAATGTAAGAGAATCTCAGTCAGCACTTCAGCCATAAAGACTTTCTCCATAAAATGGAAATTTCTTTAAAAGAAGCCTGCGAAACGGAATATTGGCTGATTGTTTTAGTTGAATCAGAAGCTATTAACCCAGAAAAGGTCAAATGTCTTAGGCAACAAATTGATATCATTATCAGAATTTTGGTAACTATCACGAAAAAAGTCAAGGAAAAACACCAAACTCCGAACTCCAAACTCCGAACACCGAACACCGAACTCAGGTCTGATGCACTTTGACATCTATCCACCTACGGATTTTATATAACAAAAACTTATTGGTAATAAGTAACTAAATTTCATTACTAATCGGGGTCAATTTTCTGTCATAAATTTTAACTTTTCCCTTAGTATCAGAATTGAAGCAAATTTAAACCAGCGGCTAATCCCATCAGAATAGCTGTAGTGTTTGCTTAAATATCACTTATACTGCCGATTTCACAACAGAGGATAATTAAATGGCTATTTTCAAGGTAAGACTATTCAACGAAGCCGAAGGTTTAGACCAAACTATTGAATGTCCTGAGGACACCTACATTCTAGATGCAGCGGAAGAAGCTGGACTTGACTTACCCTACTCCTGTCGGGCTGGTGCTTGTTCAACCTGTGCTGGTAAAATCATTTCCGGTACTGTTGACCAGTCTGATCAGTCTTTCTTAGACGACGACCAAGTTGAAGCTCAATATGTATTGACTTGTGTTGCTTATCCTACTTCTGATGTCACTATCGAAACCCACAGGGAAGAAGATCTTTACTAAGTTTTAGTAAAAAAGTCCACTCTACAAAGGGAATTGGGGATTGGCTACTGAGTAAGACTTTTACCAATTGCCCAACTACTTAAGTAGTCGGACAAAATTAAATTCACTCGTTGAGAGAGGGAACAGGGAACTCTTAACTGGGAACAGAAAAATCAATTGTGTAATTAATTCTGTCCCATTACTTATTCCCTTGAATTTTAGTTCCTGGATCATAGAACTCTAAAATCTTGGAACTAGATCAACCTCACAAAGTTAATTTTCTGTCACCCCTTGTAACCTTTTCCTGGGGATCAGAACTCAAGTAAATTGAAACCAGCACTTAATCCCATCAGAATAGCTGTAAAATTTGCTGAAACATCACTTATACTGCCGATTTCACAACAGAGGATAATTAAATGGCTACTTACAAAGTCAGACTAATCAACAAATCAGAAGATTTGGACACAACCATTGACGTTGAAGACGATACCTACATTCTAGATGCAGCGGAAGAAGCTGGACTTGACTTACCCTACTCCTGTCGGGCTGGTGCTTGTTCAACCTGTGCTGGTAAAATCATTTCCGGTACTGTTGACCAATCTGATCAGTCTTTCTTAGACGACGACCAAGTTGAAGCTCAATATGTATTGACTTGTGTTGCTTATCCTACTTCTGATGTCACTATCGAAACCCACAGAGAAGAAGATCTTTACTAAGTTTTAGTAAAAAAATCCACTCTACAAAGGGGATTGGGAATTGGCTACTGAGTAGGAGTTGCACCAATTCCCCAATTACCTAATTAGGTGGGCGTTAAAAATTGTCGTTATGGCAAGGCAAGAGGCAAAAGGCAAGAGGCAAGAGTGAAGAGGGTTTAGGCGATTTTACTTTTCTTTACACAGATTGGTTTTATTGTGTTCACCTACTTACTCCCTTGAATTTTAGTCCCCGGATAATAAAACTCCAGAATCTTGGAACTAGACCAACCCAGTTTGGCTAGATTCTGAGCGCCTGTTTGACTTAAACCCACCCCATGTCCTAAACCACCCCCAATAAAAGCATATCCCCACAGATTGGTTTGACCTTTATTCAATGGTTGAATGTAGAAAAGCGTGCTGATGGGGGCAGCGAAGGCACTGCGAACTTCATCTTTTTGTAAGGTAAAAACGCCAATATCTGTTTTCACAGCCAGTTTTAAAATCCGTCCACTGGGACTGCGTTGAACGACGGACATGGCTTGAATTTTTTTGAACTTGCTATAGGGACTTTTTTTCGCTTGTAAGAACTTTTGCAAGTCTTTGGTAATTTTATTGATGTCCGTTTCTCTGTGCCAACGGAATACATCCCATGTACTTTCATTAAATCCGGCTTTAAGATTGATAAATTTCTCAAAGTTCCGATCATCTGCTAGATTCTGATGTGATAAGTTCCAAAGATTTTGATTAGCAGCATCTATGACCGGTTTTAAATAGGGACGATCTTCTCCATTCCAGATATCACTAAAGTTAGCGGTAACACCACCTGTAGTGGAAGAATACAAAGCATCAACTATTTCATTATTATAAGTGAGGATCTGACCTCTGGTCGAGGCGATCGCCTGATCTGTATTTTTAGCAATTCCGCTCAGTCCTTGATAAACTTGACAGTGTGTGTCAGCACATAATTGATAATTATCTACCGCAAATCTGCGAACATTTCGCAAAGCATAGGTGCGAGCAATAATCGCTTGTGCTTCTAGGGCTGCCATTGGCGCATCTATGCCAATTTCATGGGGTAAAACTCCTCGCACATAGGTTTCCAAGGGGACGGTATTCACTAAGGTATAATTCCCATAGGCGTTAGGCTGCAAGGTCACTTTTCCGGGATAAACACCCTTTGATTCGAGTTTGTTATCGGTACTGACTTTGACCAATTCCTTACCCGCAGTCACTTCCAGATAATTGGGACTATAATTTTTACCATTTACTACCCAAGTAATTTTTGGGACTTTTGATAAAATATTGGTGGCTAAGTAAGCATTTTTATCACCGGATGTTTCTATACTTTTTAATAGTAAGCGGCGAATTAAGGGAGTGCTGTAAACGTCCCGTTTTGCCCATACTTGCCAGCGTTCTGGTTGGGATATTTCCACTTCTATACCCTGGGAACGCCAGTGATTAGCGTTATCTTCGGCTGTTTCAAAGGTGCGAAAGTCACCCAGCACTAATACTTCCTGAACCACTGTTTGGGTTAAGGGCTGCATGAATGTTGCTAACTGGATGGGTTTGTCTGTGACTAGGGTTTGCTGTTGACTACCTACTGCAAATTTTAATGTTAAGCGATCGCCCTTGGTGGCAGATAATTCTAACTTGTCTGTGGGTTTAGCCCCAAATCGTTGGACAATACCAATTTGCAATTTTACATCCTGGTTTTTGCTTACGGGTTCTGATGCGGCAGTCAATCCCAATAAGCACAAGGTTGTTATTAATCTGTAGGAAGAACGCCAAATAAATATTTTCATGCAAACTAATTCTGATTGCCCTTATATTGTCGGAGAGGTTTTAAATTAATTAACTCAATTTACAAAAGAAGGGAACAGGGAACAGGGAACAGATAAGAAACACTCATTTGCACCAGTTTAGAGCTTCAGTCAAAAAAAAGATGTTTTTAAAAGATGCGTAGCACGAAAAAAACAGTGTCATTATTTCAATCTCATGTTTTTAAACATGAGTTTTTCCTGTTCCCTGTTGCTTCTTCCTCTGAATCATGATAAGAAGATGCAGGGCGGCAGGAAGAATCACAAATTACCAATCTCAAGTTAGATAATTAGCAACTGGGAATATTATATATTTTTCACTTACGCGCTTCTATAATACCATTACGTCTTTTCTTCGGCACAATTGCAAATAAAACTCATTATGAGTATGATTTATTTAGTGATAACGACAATTTTTAATGACAACCTGCTGCTGTATAAGCCAACTATACTCAATGCGGCTTAATTATTTGATTCTATTTGATTCTATTTGATTCTATAGGTAGGGGTAAAGCAAGAGCTTCATTGGTGTCAACTTAAGCTCAAATCCCTACCACATCTCGTTCCTAGGGACTTCCAAATAAAAAAATACTCAACCACCTAACGCAAAAATCTCTCAAACCCTTATTCCTCTGTGTCCTCTGCGCCTCTGTGGTTCGTTAATCAGGATAATTTATTTCTTGGAAGTCCCCTAGTCTCTGACTAGGAATGCAGTTGATGAGGCTCTGCCTCTAAGTAGTGAGACAGAGTTAATTACACAATATCATTGCGTTAGCGCAGCGTGGCGTTAGCCATATGGAACGAAGTGAAATGAAGCAATTCCAAGGGTTGTGATTGCTTCCCTTCGCTCGCAATGACTGTAAATATTTTTGTCCAATTACAAAAGAAGGGAACAGGGAACTCTTAACTGGGAGCAAATAAGAAACACTCATTTGCACAAGTTTAGAGCTTCAGTCAAAAAAAGGATGTTTTTAAAAGATGCGTAGCACGAAAAAAACAGTGTCATTATTTCAATCTCATGTTTTTAAACATGAGTTTTTCCTGTTCCCTGTTGCCCGTTCCCTGTTCCCTCTGAATTAATATTATTGAAGGCAGAGCCTTCTAGAATTCATTCCCAGTCTCTGAGTGGGAATGAGATGACTTGAGTTCTTTGCGGGATAGAGGTTTTACGTTAAGTTGACACCAATGAAGCTCTTGCTTTACCCCCTACAAATCTAGGTTTTTCGTAATTTTCCAAAAGTCCATATTTCAACCATGTTGAGTATAGAAGAATAGTTTCACTGGAAAAAAGGTATAATAGCTAACAACATCTTATATCCCAGATTTTATGGCGCAAGTTGACTTGACTGATAATTTGCGAAATTTAATGCAAAAAGTTGGTTGTGATAGTTTTAACGCTTTAAGTCGTGCTGCTGGTGTTTCCCAATGGCAAATTTTGCAGTTGCGGAGGGGGAAAATCGGACAGATGCGGATGGAAGTATTGGTAAAACTGTCAGAGATTTTACAAATATCTTGGATTGAGTTGGTAGAAACTTTCAGTGTTGATGGTTTATTTTCAAGTGTCAACAACACTCATTCCTCTCATAAAAACATAAACTTATTAAGACAAATTACGGATTTACAATCTGAGTATGAAAGATTAACATTATCAATGTTAGAACAACGGGAAGTATTACAACAAGAATTTCAGCGATCGAGTTTACAAATATTGGAATCCTTACTATTACAATGGCCAATAGCAGCACATAGAGCCAGGGAGGATCACCAGTTATCAGCGGTGAAAATACTACCTTTGGTAGATAAACCCCTAGAGACATTATTACAGACTTGGAATGTGCAAGCGATCGCTGCTGTCGGCGACCAAATTCCCTATAATCCACAATTTCATCAATTATTAGAGGGAACAGCACAACCAGGAGAAATCATTAAGGTACGTTATCCAGGTTATATGCAACACGACCAGCTTTTATACCGAGCTAGAGTCAGTCCCATATAATTATTTGTTGTATTTGTTGCGACTCAATCTCCCAAAAATGCTCTAAAGGATCACTATTTTGGGTTATAAGAAACTGGAATAAATGCCTGATGAAAAATTGCTCAATATTTTTGTGTACAAAATGTCTTTATTCAATTTAACGTTAAGATATACTAATAAAATCAAAATCAGAACCTTATTAAATAAATCAAAATTAGCATATTATGAATCAGCAGGTGAAAGTGATTTCCATTAGTGGGAGATTCAATGCCAATAGCTCTCAAAACTTTCGAGAAAGTATTACAGAAGTAATGGAAAGTGGAATGTCCATTGTGTTAGTTGATTGTCATAATGTTACCTTTATGGATAGTTCTGGATTAGGCACTCTCGTTTTAACATTTAAAGCTTTACAAGAATTAGGTATAAAGATGGTAATTTGTTCAATTAATGAACAAGTTAGAATGCTATTTGAATTAACCGGGATGGATAGCAAATTTACAATTGTTCCTAGTCAAGAAGCATTTGAAAATCTTTTGCTTTCTGCCAAGTAGGTTAGCATTGAAAATTGTCGTTATAGGAAGGCAAAAGGCAAGAGGCAAGAGGCAAGAGGCAAGAGGCAAGAGGCAAGAGGTAAGAGGCAAGAGGCAAGAGGTAAAAGGTAAGAGGCAAGAGGCAAAAGGCAAGAGGTAAGAAGTAAGAGGCTTTGGGCGATTTTACTTTTCTTTACACACTTTGGTTTTATTGTGTTCACCTACTTATTTGATCAATCAAATTTAACTTGAAGAATAGATAAATCATCTTCAAATATCTCTTTGGAGTTTAATTTAATTAGGTAATCCAGTATATAATCAAGTTGATTATCAACAGAATATTGTAGGCTAATTAAAATCTGAGTGAACCCTTCCAAACTCCAAAGATTACCATTTGATTGAGTGATTTCATAAGCACCATCACTAAAAATATAAAGGGTACTAGATTTTTCAATCTGACAATAAGCATCAACATATTTAGCTTCAGGAAACATCCCCACCGGCATTCCTGGAGTTTTTAATCTTTTTACTTCTGTGTTAGTAGGAGAGTTACCAGAAATGATAATAGCTGGTGGATGTCCAGCACTAGAGTATGTTAACTGCCGACTAACTCGATTATAAACTCCATACCAAATCGTAAAATATTTATCATTTTGATAATTTATTTGAAAGGTATTATTTAAAGCCGCTAATACCTCGCTAGGTTGATAGTAATTTAAATCTTTGAGAGCGCGGGAACGTAAGAGATTTAATACAGAAATTGAAGGCAGAGTTGCTTTTAGTCCATGACCAGCAACATCTAGTAGGTAAATAGCTAAAGAATCAGCGTCCAGCCAATTATAGTCCAAACAATCCCCACCAAGTTGCCTGGATGGCAAAAACTTAAACTGAATACTCAGGGGGTTATTTATAGGCAGGGGTAAAAGGGATTTTACATATTCTGTAGCTTCGGATAATTCTGTTTCTAAAAGTAGCTTTTGGGTCTGTAAATCCTGACTTAATTGATGTAGACGTAACCCGGCTCTAACTCTTGCTTGGAGTTCGTTTTGTTCGATAGGTTTGGAGATAAAATCATCAGCACCAGCATCTAATCCTTTAACTCGATCTGCGACGGAATCTAAAGATGTTAATAAAATAAAAAATGTGGTAGATAATTTGGGATCTTTTTTAATGATATTACATACTTCTATCCCAGTTAATCCCGGCATAATCCAATCACATATAATTAAGGCTGGAGGTGAATCCAGCGTTCTTAAAATCCCTTCTTCTCCCGTACTCGCGGTAATAACTTGATAACCTTGTTTTTCTAAGATTCTTTTGAGGAAAATTTGGATGGATCGGTCATCATCAATAATTAGGATTTCAAACATGAGATTATTAAGAAAGGGGATTTAACCAAAACAATATAACTTGTTTTAATTGATTTAAATCTCGATAAACTTCTTGCTTTAACCATTGTCCTAAAGCATCAAAGGGACTAAAGGAAGTTCCTGGTTGCCATTTAACATCTTGTCCTAAAGGTGTGGTATGAGTGCCTGATAAAGTTTGTGTTGTCACCATGTCAGGAAAGAGTTGTTGTAAAATTATTGTTAAGTTTGCTGATTGATCTAGGCTATCTTTATTAAATCTTATTAATAAATTTCGCCGAATCTGATAGCTGTCTTGGACTATTTGGTTGGTTTGTGCGGGTGTAGGTGTAAATTCAATGTCTAATTGGGAATTTAACTGGGAATTTAACTGTTCTACTAATGGTATGGCTTCACTGGCGGCAAAGTTATTAAAGGATATTAAAATATTACCAGCCCTTTGGATTGGAAACAGGCTACCAATTAGTAAATGCAGTTTACAACCCATGCTATGTCCGACTCCATAGGTGGGAAGATAAATTTTGCGGAGTTTTCCAGAGTCTTGTAACTTTTCGAGAGTATATTCAAATTTATGGAGGACAGATTTAGCGATCGCTATATGATCTAATGTATTCACAAAAGGTGTAGCAATAATGACATATCCTTGATCCGCCAAGTTTTCCAGTAACCAACGATAAGTTAAATGTGGTAAGGTGGCGACAAATGCACCACCTAAAAAATGAATAATCCCGATAGGATTACGGGGAATAAGTACCCAATTGCCTCTAATTTCTTGCCAGTTCATTTCCAAAGTTTGTAGAATAGAAGACTTTACGATTTGCTGACTTTATCTCATTCAATTGCATACCGCTATAAATATATATAAAGTATTAACTCTGACTTTGCAACTTTTTCATTTCCTGCTGTACATCTAGGGAAATTTGCAAGGCTTCATTTAATAATTTACCATGTTCTGTGGCTTCTTCAGTAACTTGCATTGATGCCAAAGTGGCTAAATTATTAGTAAATAAATCAGAATTGGTGATAATAAAACTTTTATTTTCTCGCAAAATTCTCTCTGTTTTTAAAGCGCGGATTAAATCATTTCTAGTTAATTCAAGTGCTAATAATACTTTTTCTCTTTCTTGTATACTTACTCCTAAGTTGCCAACATCCTCAATTTGGTCGTTAATATCTATAGCTTTAATCACGGAATTATATCTTTCCACATCATTTAGTAAAATCCGCAAAGAATTGGTCATATTCTGCTTCAGAAACTTACTTTTACCTCTCCATAATAAATATAATAATATTTGAATACTCCCACTTGTCCATAAAATGAAAATAATTAATGATAGCCAAGATGATAGTTTTACTAATAGATAAGTACAAACAGAAATGGTAATTCCCGCGAAAGCCACAGTAGCAATTTCTGTTTTTCGAGCTTTTTTTAGCAACCTTATACTGAATTGCTGGATAATATCAGTAATAATTATTAATTTATTATCAACAGGTAAGTTAGTCGCATCTTGAAGTTGATCATGACTAATATCCAATCCCTGTAAATCATCTCGCACAGTTGCTAAATCCTTAACTACTATTGATTTAGTCTAATATAACAACTGGATTTCCAGAATGGCAATTACCAATTACCAATTACCAATTACCCATGACCAATTACCAATTACCAAACTAAGTTACTTGTAACAAATAGCTCATGCAGTTTCCCATTAAAAAGTAAACTACTAGCATTGCTGCTGCGGCTAATGCCACCAGTATACCAGCCAGCATGAAGGAAAATTCTTTATGATGATAGGCTTTTTCCATTAGGTGTAGCGACCATGCTACAAGTGCGACATCAAAGATTAAAATAGGAATCAACATATTTCTTAATATTTCTTCATAGAAGTACGATTATCTTAACACTGTTTTGGATAACTGTGTTTTGTCTTCAATAGATGCAGTTGGTCGCTGTATTTGATATCAAGTAGGAAGACGGACAGGAACATGGCGTTCTTGCAAATAAGTTTTAATTTGTGCTACGCTTAGTTTCCCAAAATGTAACAAAGACGCTAAAAGTGCAGCTTCGGCTTTACCTTCCGTTAAAGCAGTGTGAATATGTTCACAATTCCCTGCACCACCAGAAGCGATGACGGGGATTTCTACAGCATTAGCGATCGCTTTTGTCAAGTCCAAATCATAACCAGCTTGAGTTCCATCAGCATCCATACTCGTCACCAACAATTCTCCAGCCCCCCGTTTTGTTACTTCCTCCGCCCAGCGAAGGGCATCAATACCAGTATTTTCTCTGCCACCGCGAACGTATACATCCCAGCCAGGATTCTCAGGATCAAGTCTACGTCTAGCATCAATAGCCACAACAATACACTGATTGCCAAAGCGATCGCTGGCATGATTAATTAAATCTGGATTTCTGACCGCCGCAGAATTAATACTAACCTTATCAGCGCCTGCCCTTAACAAACCTTTAACATTTTCTAAGGTTTGAATTCCACCACCCACAGTCAGGGGAATAAAGACCTGTTCAGCAGTCCGGTAAACCACATCAATAATTGTGTCCCTGTCTTCATGAGTAGCCGTAATATCTAGAAACACTAACTCATCTGCACCGGCTTCATTGTAAACCTTGGCTAGTTCCACAGGATCACCCGCATCCTTGAGATCCACAAAGTTAATTCCCTTCACAACCCTGCCCGCCTTGACATCTAAACAAGGTAAGATTCTTTTAGACAACATAATGACTTTTTCACTCCCGGTAATTGCTAGGAATTTTAATTGTAAAGGTAATTGGGAAATAGATGACAAGAGAGGATCAATATATAATGGGTCTTGTCCAGACGAAAAGCTAATTAAATAACTATACTTTGAAACATATAAAATAACCATACCTTGAGGATGTCTTACCAAATTTGAGAGGATGTTAGTATTGAGTACATATTGATAGGTCACTGAAGCGCAGTGCGATCGCACTCCTCAAAATCATCCTACAAGCGATCGCCTTACCTATGAGACACTACCAATAACGATACATGAGAGATTTTGTTAGGATTTAGGTTTGATTTCAAATTCAAGTTTTGAACGATAGAAAGAAACATCAAATTCCATAAAAAAGTTAGTTTGTCCCAAAATTAAAGGTGCATTTGGTTTACTCACCCATGCAAAAGCCAATCTAACTGAGGGAAATTCACCTATTTCAGCATTTGCGAAAAATGGCATTGCTGCTTGACTGATATTACCTGCTAATTGGATAATGGCTTTGCTTTCATCCCATACTCCGCCTAATTGAAGACCTATTTCATAAGGTAAAACGTTGATAGTCGCACCACTATCTACTAAACCAATTGCTTCTACTATTTGATCTCCTCGACGCAAAACTAATAGAACTCTTGGTAAACTATCAAATTCGTTTTGGCTGGGGTGGCTTGTTGAATACTTAAACCGCATAAAATTTAATCATTATAAATTGATTGATTTAGTGCTTCCATGAGAATTTCTCCTGCACCAAAGTTATTATAAGGCGTTGGTAGGTGATATGTTTTAAAGGGTTCTAATGGAGAAATGTCTTCAGCAGTGTCCAAATCTTCCGCAAGGATGCGAATTAATTTGAGTTTTTCTGGTGCTGAAAGTTGTTTAATTGACGGAAGTAACTCGGTTAATGTCATATTTTCCTACTGGATGTGTTTGAGATATGTAGAGTCAGAATTATCGAATTATCTTATTCTATTTTATCTAATAGCGATACCTTCGGTGCGCTTCGCTATCGCACTCCCCAAAATCAAGGTCGTCCACCGGAAAAGGCAATTCTTGCCAGTCGTCTGATTAACCGTCCACTTCGTCCTTTATTCCCCTCATGGTTGCGGGATGATTTGCAAGTTAGTAGTTTTGCTTTCTTTGAAGTTCCACAACGAAAACAATGAAAGGCGATCACTTCTTTAAATCGAAACTGGTGTAAAGGACTACGAGGAGAATATTCCTTCTCAATTTGTGATAGAATAGGTTTCACTAAATTACCTCAGTAACAGTTATATTTTTGTTTAATTGATTAGATTGTTACCAGTTTCAACCTAATAAAGATTTTTAACGACAATTATCTTAACCTTCTGCTACAGGTGCTTTCGCCAAAAAATAATGAGCAGTTTGGGAAATTCCGTCAAACTGCCAAAAAATATATCATTACTAACTTTCCTCACTACTCAATCTTTGTAACAACTCTTCACGGGATAAATTAGGATAAATTACCCAAAGAAAGAAGTAACTGAGTTGGTGTTAATTTAGCCAAAAAGTGAGATACTAGAAAAAAATTATTTCCCTTATTCACATAACAACACCCTTATTCACATAACAACAAATGGAAAAAGTACAATTGTTCGGTATGCCTGCTGAGAAAGGGCGATGGATACTGATACCTCTAAGTATCACTATCCTGCTGTGCTTGGGTACAGTTTATTCTTGGAGTATTTTTAGAAAACCTTTAGAAAAACTTCTCAATGTAGGTGCCACTGATAGCCTGTTGCCATTTACTGTGCTGTTGGTTGTCTTCGCAATTTTAATGCCAATCACTGGCTTTTATATCAATCGTTTTGATACTCGTCTGATTACAGGTGTTGGTGGGTTAATTACGGCATTAGGTTATATTCTCTCTAGTTTGGGTGGCAATATTCCCACACTAACTATTACCTATGGTGTAATTGCTGGTATGGGTGTGGGTATCGCTTACGGTGTACCGTTGGCTGTGGTAGCTAAGTGGTTTCCCGATAAAAAAGGTTTGGCTGTTGGTGCTACTGTGATTGGGTTTGGTTTGTCACCTTTAATTACTGCACCCTTGGCAAAGTTTCTGATAGATGCTTTTGGAGTTCGGCAAACTTTTGTAATTTTAGGTATTGCTTTTGCAGCTATTATTACCGCTATTTCTACTGTCCTCACAACTCCTCCCCAAGGTTGGCAACCGGAAGGATGGACTCCACCTGTAGCTGTTCAAGCAAATTCTCATACTAAAACTTCAGGATCAATTCTTCAGACTTCCAGTTTTTATGGCTTGTGGTTTTGTTATAGCATTGGTTCTTTTGCCGGACTGGCAGCTATTGGTATTTCTAGTCCTCTAGCACAGGAAATTATTAAATTGGATGCAGCAACAGCCGCAAATACAGTCTCCCTGTTCGCTGTCTTTAATGGTGCAGGGCGGTTATTTTTTGGGTGGTTCACAGACAAATTTACGCCAAAATTGGCGGCAATTGTTTCCTTTGTTTTGATTTTGATTGCCTCGATTATGATGCTGAGTGCTGGAAAGGGAAGTGTACTAACTTATATAGTCGCTTTCTCGCTATTTTACTTGGCTTTGGGGGGTTGGTTAGCGATCGCTCCTACTTCCACTTTAATCATATTTCAACCCCAAGACTACGCCAAAAATTACGGTATTGTCTTCACTGCTTACGGTATGGGGGCTTTGGGTGGAACTTTATTAGCTGGCAAAATTAGGGACATTTTCGGTAGTTACACAAATTTCTTTTACCCAACTGCGGGATTAGCAATTGTGGGAATTATCTTGGCTGTATTCACACTGAAACGCACCTCTACCAATGCCGATTTAGTAACATAATTTGTTCGTTTTCGACATCCCCTCTTGGCTTGTGCTTTCCACAATTTATATTGGGAAAGTACCCATTTCAACTCCCTACATCAGTTTATTACAAATAACCCATAATTAGATTTTAGATCCCCGACTTCTTGAAGAAATCGGGGGTCTTGTTGTTTCATAAATCCCCTCAAACTTCCTCACTACTCAATCTTTGCAACAACTCCTCACGGGATAAATTACCCAAAGCAAGAAGTAACTGAGTACGTTCAGAAATAGGAAATTTAGCAATCTTTTCCACCACACCAGATAACTCAGCATCTAAACTACCAAACCGCCCTTCTAGCAGAGAAGTTATCAAAGAAAGTTGTCCTTCCTGTTTTCCTTCTTGCTTCCAGTCTTCTATTTGTTGTAAATAAACCGGTGATAAGTTCATAATTACTTCCTCTTCTTCCCTACTTAAATTATCTCCCAATTCTAAATTCTTGCGCCAGTCCGCTAAAATTTCTAACAAATTCTCTCGAAAAGGGTTATTTTCTGGTAACTCAGTTAACTCCTCAACTGCTCTTTTTTGTGTTCCTCCTTTCCCTAAAACTCTCAACCATAATGTATCCTCATTTTCTGGTAATTGATGAATCACAACTATTGCTGTTTTCAGAATATTCGGCAGAAAATAAACACCTTTAACCCAATCTTCTACAATTTCATTTGCACCTAAACCCGCAATCATCCGAGATGAAAAAGTTGGTGTTAAAATCCATAAAATCGGTAATTCTGATTCAGCAATATTTCTGTTTTCGCGTTTTGCTTTCCTAACTACATCACCATGAACGGCATATAATTTAAGTAAACAACGATGACTAAGATTTTAAGGTATTGGTAACTTGAGGATTACCATTAATAATGTAGCTACAGTGATTAGTATCGAGCAAATAAGACATAGTAACAGAAATTAAAACTGCGTTTGGGAACGGGTTTCTTCAACTAAACGCAGACAATCTTCAAGATCATCACCATGCCAAGTTCCAGCATAATGTAGTAAATCACCTGCTTTTTTACCTCGCTTGATGGGGGAAATACGACGTAATGGGCGTTGATTTACGGTGCTTTTTTCCTGAATAGAGTCGAGAAAATCATTAACTAAGGAAAGCTGTTCTCGTGGTAGTTGGGATATCTGTTGTTCAATTTTTTGATGTAGTTCTAAATAAGTCATCTGTACCTCGTTTTGATAGGAAGAATAGGAAGAATAGGGATGATTCTATTTTATCTCTTTATTTTACAGCGATTCCTTCGGTGCGCTTCGCTATCGCACTCCCAAAAATCACACAAGCACTAAATTATCAATTTGCTGCACAGACTACTCATCATCATCTTGAACGTTTTTTTCGTCAAATCCCAGCCAAAATAGTAGCACCTGTTCTAATTCCAGCATTTGTTCTGGTGTTATGTTTCCCAATTTGCGTAAAAGCTTTGCATGAGGAATTGTGATGATATTTTGCACATCAAATACTCCTTCTCGAAGAAAATTAGTTTTGATTTGTACCTCAAATCTTGAACCGCGTGAACTTGTTGTGTGTGGAACAAGAGTTACTAATGCACGATCTTGATCTAGTGCAGGAATACTAATTACTAAACATGGTCTGACTTTTGCCACATAACCTAAATCTACTAACCAAACTTCTCCACGTTCAGGACTACTTATATGTCGTTTCTTCCTCATCTAAATCAAGAAAAAGTCCCTCAGCATTCATGACTAAATCTTCATCAGATAAGGGTGAAAAATCTAAATCAACTGTCCGCTTTAAAATCTCTAATACCAAATCTAACCGTTCTGAGTCTGTCAAGCGGTCGAATGTATTCAGAAGTTCTTGTACTAAAGCAGTCATAGCCTTTTTCCTATATATGGAGATATTATAACATGAGCTTGATATGGCACTCATCAAAATCACCCTACAAGCGATACCTTCGGTGCGCTTCGCTATCGCTCTCTCCAAAATCACACCACAAGCGATCACACTTCCAAAATCTTACTACAAGCGATCGCATTCCCAAAATCATCCTATAAGCGACACCTTCGGTGGGCTTCGCTATCGCACTCCCAAAATCACAAATTCTACATTTGGTTAAGTAAAGATAATTGGCGTTCTAAAACATATCTAACGGGTTTACGAAGCTTTGAAATCTTACCTAGTTTTACTCCTCTTTCTAACCAAGTACGCATTAAAGTTAAAGGAATATTTAAACGTTCAGCTAACTCTTTATCCGTACATTCTATATTCAACAACTCCTCAATATGAGGTAACACTATATGGAAAGCATCGTATTTGTTAAAATCACTCTTAATTTCAACAATGCTATTTGCAGTATCATTTTTTTTACCAACTATCTCATATTTATCCTCACTCAGTAAAACTACTTCTGGAGTTAGTTGACTAGCTACTTCGTTCTCAACTTCAACTGAAACTTCTGCGTTGCTATCTAGATAACATTCGCCATCTGTTGATACTGGATTTATTTCTCGCTCATAAAGTAGAAAGTTTGGAATTGATAGAGGTCTTACAATTGTTTGGGAAGTAATTTCTCCGGTTTTGACCTGTTCTCTTAATTGCATTAGTAATCGACCGAGAACATTTATTCCAATAAGGATTTCTTCATCTACTGGTTTAGCTCCCCAAAAATCATCTTTTCTCGAGTCTTCAACAATTGGTTGATTTTCTGTCTCAAGTAAGAGACTACTAAATTTTTCCCAATTCTGAATGAGCTTTACCTGTAAGCACCAGCGCATAATTTTTGTCCGAACTAAATCCCAGTCAACACGGGAATTATCACGATAAGGCTTACTCCTCATTTTTGCTGTCATGGGACTTCGTTCAGTAATTATTAAACGCTGTACGTCAGGTATATGAGGAAAACGACAGGCTTGATACAATGCTTCAGAAGTAAGAATCCTAACACCGTTGACAAATAATGGGTATCCTCCTGCCATGTTGGATAATCCACCAAATCTTTCAGCCGTTTTGCGAAAAGTAATACAATCTTGCCTATTATATGTTCTTGATTCAGGAAGCTTTAATGCTGCTACCATCTTAAATTTCTCCTATTCAGGGATTGGAGTAATGTTCATTAACTATTCTAGGAAACAGGGGATACCACGCATTTAGTGGATAAGCTTTATTAGGATCACCCCACCATAATGCCAAGGGGCAGTTATTGGCAATATTACGATATGTTACCAAAATTGCACCAAATCCTAGTGACTTAAGATAGTCATACCCTAAAGGTCGCATACTTGAATTCGGATTTTTTGGCAATGAGACAATGTAAGCACCAGCTTTTAGAAACGCAGACTCAATAACTTTACGATCAGTAGGTGAAGAAAATATGTTGTCTTCAATTGGTACATTATTAGGACGAAATAGAGATGGTAGAGATTTATTTGTATTCTGGCGATCTTCGTTTACTTGTTGAACGAATCTATCAACTAATTCATCTTCAGAAATTTCGCTTGTCCAAAAGCAGTCAAATCTTGATGGTTTCCAACGATTATTATGAAATTCATGTAGTCGCCAAAATTCTACTATAATATTCTTAGCTTGAGCCTTTTGCTGAATTATTTTTCTTGAGTAATCGTATCCATCACTATGAATTCCTAAAAATATTAAATGTAAAGTTGTTCCTTCAACAGCATTAGACAGCCAGGAATCAATATCACGTCGTACTCTATTTCCTGAATATAAACAATCATCCAAATAGATATATATAACAGGTGATTTATCGCAATCGTCAAAATTAAGACCATACAAATTCTGTAAAGATTTTTCCGTCAGACTTAATAAATCATTCTGACTATTTCCTTTAGTTTGAACTCGTAAGAATTGAGCATTTTTTATTGTTTTAGCGGGATTAGATCCAAAAATTGCTTCAAAAGTCAAAACATCAGTAACAAATTCTTGAGCTACTTGGCGAGAAATATAGTAATTTTTGAGAATTCTATCCATTTGCTCAAGAATAACCTTTTGAGCATTTTCATCAAAGCCAAATTTATCAAACTGCCTCACCCATTTTTCTACATGGTTTGGATCAATAACAGGAATTTCACCCTGTCTATAATCGGCAATTGTCGTTGCTATAGAATTAAGAAGAATTTGATGCTGATTAGACATAAAGGCTTTGATTTTACAATGCTACTTTTAATTTAAAAGAGAAAAGTGGGCATTGCCCATCCTTCTATTATTACCCTTGTAGTACAGTTTCTTTTGCCAAAAACTTTCCCAACTCAGTTAAAGCATCAGCATCAAACAAAAATCAGCAGTTTGGGAAATATCCTCAAACTGCCAAAATTATATTATACTAACTTTCCTTACTACTCAATCTTTGTAACAATTCTTCACGGGATAAATTACCCAAAGAAAGAAGTAACTGAGTGCGTTCAGAAATGGGAAATTTAGCAATCTTTGCCACCACACCAGATAACTCAGCATCCAAACTACCAAAACGCCCTTCCAGAAGAGAAGTTATAAAATAAAGTTCTGCTTCTAACTTACCTTCTTGCTTTCCTTCTTGCTTCCAGTCTTCTATTTGTTGTAAATAAGCTGGTGATAGGTTCATAATTACTTCCTCTTCTTCCCTACTTAAATTATCTCTCAATTCTAAATTCTTGCGCCAGTCCGCTAAAATTTCTAACAAATTCTCTCGAAAAGGGTTATTTTCTGGTAATTCAGTTAACTCCTCAACTGCTCTTTTCTGTGTTCCTCCTTTCCCCAAAACTCTCAACCATAACGTATCCTCATTTACTGGTAATTGATGAATAGCGACTATTGCTGTTTTCAGGATATTCGGCAGAAAATAAACACCTTGAACCCAATCTTCTAGAATTTCAGTTGCACCTAAACCCGCAATCATCCGAGATGAAAAAGTTAGTTTTAAAATCCATAAAATCGGTAATTCTGATTCAGCAATATTTCTGTTTTCGCGTTTTGCTTTCCTAATTACATCGCCATGAACGGCATATAATTTAAGTAAACAACTGCGAATTTCTATTTCCGATGGTAGATTGCGATAAACATTGAATTTTAGCCATCTTCCCTAACAAACCTAAAGGTAGATTTTCCTGAGTTTGATCAGAAAATGGTTCAAACCAAACATCAATTTCTTGAATTTCACTTTTGACCTTTTCGCTTTTTTTAATTGTTCCTAGAGGTGTTAATAATTCCTCTAGATATTCCTTAGCGAATTGATCATGGGATTGTCGAGTCATTTGATTAGATCAAAAATTACACTAAACATGAAAAATATTGTATAATAATTATTATACTACCGAAAGCATAGTTTGAAAAGTGGTTTACCCCACAAGTTAAACTAATTCACAAAAACTGGCAGCAATTCAAAAATTAGATTATAATTGTCGAATAGGAAGAATAAAAATGGTAAAAATATGAATACGATACAAGAAATAATCATCAAAGTACCATCAAATATTGCTGAAGCTTATCGTCGCAGCACTAAGGAAGAACAGGAACAAATTCAGCTAAAGTTAGCATTAATTATGGAGTCAAATTTATTAAAAAATAGTAAAGAAGCACTTCAAAAACTTAGAAACACAATGGATAAAGCTAGTCAAGAGGCACAAGCTAATGGTTTAACTTCTGAAATTTTAGAATCTATTTTGCAAGATGATAAATAAACGCCGCTTTGTATTTGATACAAATGTTTTCGTAAGTGCATTTTTATTTAGTCAAAGTAAACCACGTCAGGCATTAAATAAAGCTCAAGATGTAGGTATTATCTTGTTAAGTGCTGCTGTTTTTGCCGAGTTACAAGAAGTTTTATCAAGACCAAAATTCAACCGTTATATTACCTTAGAAAGACGGAGGGAATTAATAGATAATTTAGTAGAAACTATCGAGTTTATTAATATTACTGAACAAATCAGTGAATGTCGAGATCCTAAAGATAATAAATACCTAGAATTAGCTGTGAGTGGCAAAGCTCAATGTATTATTACAGGTGATGAAGATTTGCTTATTCTTCACCCATTTAAACAGATTGATATTTTATCGGTTCAGAAATTTTTGGATGAAATTTAATTTGTTCACTTGCAGATTTTTACATTTTAATATTGATGTCCTCAGATCCCCGACTTCTTGAAGAAGTCGGGAATCTAGTTTTTCAGAGTTTGAGAAGAAAATGGTTCAAACCAAACATCAATTTCTTGAACTTCACTTTTAACTTTTTCACTTTTTTTAATTGTTCCTAGAGGTGTTAATAATTCCTCTAGATATTCTTTAGCGAATTGATCGTGAGATTGTCGAGTCATTTTATTGTATTAAAAATCACATTTGTTTTGTACAAAAATCACACTAAACATGAAAAATATTATATAATAATTATGTTACTACCAAAAGCATAGTTTTAAAAGTAGTTTACCCCAAAAATTAAACTAATGTTACAGTCAATCGAAGGCATTTACAAAGACGGGAAAATTGAGCTAACCGAAACTCCAACAGGCATAAATACAGCGCGAGTAATTGTAACTTTTCTCGATACCAATGCTTCCGTAGATTTGTCATCTCGCGGAATTAATGAAGAACAAGCCGCAAAATTAAGAGCTAGATTACAATGTTTTGCACAAGATTGGGATCAACCAGAGATGGAAGTTTACGATGCCTTATAATCGTGGTTCAGTAGTGCTGGTTTTGTTCCCAGACTCAAACTTGAAAACTGCTAAACGTCGTCCTGCTTTAGTTGTTCAATCTCACAATATTGGTACTGGTTTATCACAAACTATTATAGCTATGATTACCAGTAATGTTTCTCGTGCTGGACACCCTAGCAGAGTATTTGTGAATATAGGAACACCAGAAGGAAAACAAACAGGATTAATTACTGATTCTGTGATTATGACAGATAATCTAGCAACTGTTTTAGATACAGAAATAGATAAAGTTATTGGTTTTTGGTCAGAAATGTTTTTGGTAGATGCAGCACTCAGACATACATTAGAAATTTTATGAATTGTGTTTCGCGCAAAGACGCAAATGAGCAAAGACGCAAAGGAAGAATGATATAAATATTAATTTTTACATAAAGCGTTTATGTCAACGGGATGTATTTTTTCATCATCATTTAGTGTTTGACCCATTCTTGTTTTTAATGTCGTTAATTTAATAACAATTTGCGCTGACCTAGAATTGAGGAATCTTCAACAGCTTTCTCTATCTGTGATTCATAAATCTTGGAGCTTGGTCTAGCGTATACAATTCTTAAATTGTAATTCCCAAAGGTCGCAGAAGAAATATACAAATTACGATTTGTGGTTTTAGTATCTTTCCGACTAAAATACCATGCTTCTTTCTGTATTTTATTTGGATTTAGACCTAATACAAATCCTGATTTATAATAATTCGACGCATTATTAAACACTATTGTTTCAAGTCTTGGATTAAAATTAGAATCGTTCTGGTTAGTATTACTAAGTTCAAAAAAGACAATATTTCCAGGGTCAGTCTTGAAGCTATATGAATCATATCTTGACGCAGAATTATGAAGAGTTCCCGGCGGAGCAAGCTTATCATTTGCATCAATACTACCCTTAATGGTTTCACATTTAAGAGGGAAAAGATTGTCACCCGGAACTAAAATGACCTTATTATTTGTTTCTGCAAAAGAAGGTAATGCAGTCAGAATAACTAGCGCACATCCTTGGAATATCAATTGATGAATTTTCATGATTTTCTTCTCGATTTTGATAAGGCTTTTAGATTTATTTTTATTCCCAAAACTAAGGTTTTAGATCCCCGACTTCTCTAAGAAGTCGGGGATCTTGTTGTTCAGTAATTAACCTTGCGCTACAGGTTCTTTTGCCAAAAACTTCTCCAATTCTGTCAAAGCATCAGCATCAACCTTAGTCTGCATTGGACAGAACTTCGGTCCACACATTGAACAAAACTCAGCGGTTTTATAGATATCTGCTGGTAAAGTTTCGTCGTGATATTCCTTCGCTCTTTCGGGGTCTAAAGATAACTCAAATTGACGATTCCAGTCGAAATTATAGCGAGCTTTAGAAAGTTCATCATCTCTATCTCTAGCACCAGGGCGATGTCTCGCAATATCCGCAGCATGAGCCGCAATTTTATACGCAATTAAGCCATTCCGCACATCTTCAGCATCAGGTAAACCTAAATGTTCTTTAGGAGTCACATAACACAACATTGCTGTTCCATACCAGCCCGCCATAGCTGCCCCAATAGCTGAGGTAATATGATCATAACCAGGAGCAATATCAGTCACCAAAGGACCGAGAACATAGAAAGGAGCTTCCGAACACTCTTCCATTTGTTTACGGACATTGAATTCAATTTGATCCATAGGAACGTGACCAGGACCTTCCACCATGACTTGCACATCATGTTCCCAGGCTTTGCGGGTGAGATTTCCCAGAGTTTTCAGTTCCGCCAACTGGGCTTCATCTGAGGCATCATGGGTACATCCGGGGCGCAGGGAGTCGCCCAAACTGAAAGAAACATCATATCTTTTGAAAATCTCAATGATGTCGTTAAAATGGGTATAGAGGGGGTTTTGTTTGTGGTGATGCAACATCCACCGCGCCAAAATTCCGCCACCACGAGAAACAATCCCTGTCAGACGGTTTCTGACTAAAGGTAAATGTTCAATCAAAATTCCCGCGTGGATAGTTTGATAGTCTACCCCTTGCTGGGCGTGTTTTTCGATGATGTGGAGAAAATCGTCAGCGGTGAGATTTTCGATAGTGCCGTGAACGCTTTCTAAAGCTTGATAAACTGGTACTGTACCAATGGGAACAGGTGAAGCATTGATAATTGCGGTACGAATTTCATCTAAATTACCGCCACCTGTGGACAAATCCATTACGGTATCAGCACCGTATTTTACCGCCAGGTTGAGTTTATCAACTTCTTCCTGCAAGTTAGAAGAGTTGGGAGAAGCACCGATATTGGCGTTAACTTTACAACTAGAAGCGATACCAATGGCCATCGGTTCTAAGTTAGTATGATTAATATTCGCAGGGATAATCATCCGTCCCCGTGCCACTTCAGCGCGGATAAGTTCAGCAGGCAGCTTTTCCCGCTTCGCTACATAATCCATTTCTTCAGTAATCACACCCTGACGGGCGTAGTGCATTTGCGATACGTTAGCTTGTCCACGTCGCTTGGCTACCCATTCTGTCCGCATATTACAATCCTCAAATAAACAGCTTCCCTCCGCTGGTATTATCCAGACTCAGGTGTTAAGGGTTTGATCTCAGCTTGGTTTCCCAAGCACCCCTAGCATGGTGTAGATTGTAGCATTTTGGTGATGATTGGAGGGAGGGGGATGATAAATCGTGAAGATATGGGGAAAGGAGGATTTGTAGTTGGTTACACAAACCGTCTAGGGTTGAAACCCCAGGCTAATAGCCAAACTCCGTTAAAACGGACTCAAATCTTTTCTTTTTTCAGTCGTCTTGAGACGACTTTTGTTATTAGCCTTGCACTTCAGTGCTAGGCGGGTAAGTTAGCAATAGTTTCTAATTAAGGCTTTGGCATTTTCGCGTTTTTCGCCTGTGAATAAATTAAATATTACTTCTTCATTTTGTTAGTAAAGATGTAACAATGAATACGAACCACAGAGACGCAGAGGACACGGAGGTAAGAGGTTTGGTAGAGGTGATAATTGGGTTAATTTGGTAATTAGTTGTTTTTGCAAGGATTATGTGATGAAAACGAACCGCAGAGGCGCAGAGGACGCAGAGGGAAGAGAGTTAGGAGAGGAGATGAGTTGGCTTACAGGGGAGGTTATTGGGGCTGCTATTGAGGTACACCGGGTTTTAGGTCCTGGGTTTTTGGAGGAGGTGTATAAGGAGGCACTAGTTGTTGAATTTATGATTCGGGGTATACATCATGAGGTTGAGAAGTCAATAAGCTTGACATATAAAGGACATGATGTAGGTAGAGGTAGATTAGATTTTTTAGTTGCAGACTGTTTAGTTGTAGAATTAAAAGCTGTGCAAACCCTAGCCCCCATTCACGAAGCTCAACTTCTCTCCTACCTCAAAATAACCAAACGCACTTTAGGACTCCTCATCAACTTTAACGTTCCCCTCCTCAAAGACGGTATCAAACGCATAGCCCTCTCTCTCTAACTCTTCCCTCTGTGTACTCTGCGCCTCTGCGGTTCGTTAATTCATCCATAACCGCATCAACACACCGAAAATCATGTATTTTTGTAAATGTGGCGAAAACCTCCGGCAATATCGCTAAACAAAGATCACAAACTGCGATAATTTAAGAACAGCTTTTGGATTCATCCATGTACCGTGAGACAACCGGGAACTTATCCACCACTGGATAAAAGCTTGGGTAATTATTCGTGACAAAGACATGAGTAAATGCGAACTGTTAAACCCGTGATTAGGTCAATCGAAAACAGGTAAGTTTAAACCAAGAATCCCCAGCCTGTAAAGGTTTGGGAATGTCTGAAAAAATTTAAAAAAGCTTTGGTAACTAATTCTTAGGTGAACTATGGCACAACGGACTAAGTTAGGAGATATTCTCAGACCCTTAAATGCTGAGTATGGTAAAGTGTCTCCAGGTTGGGGAACAACACCTTTAATGGGTGTGTTTATGGGTTTATTTTTGGTATTTCTGCTAATTATCCTCCAAGTTTATAACAAGTCTCTGTTAATTCAGGACGTGCTTGTTGATTGGCGCAGTTTAGGCGGCTAATGGCTATCCAGTCATCAAGCTGACAATTAGCATCTACCCGGCTTGTCCGGGTTTTTTTATTATGCAAAAAAATGCCTAAAAATAGCGATAAAATTAATCTAGATCCCAAAGCTATAAGGTAGTTGTGGCGGTTTTTCTGTATACAGGAGAGAAGAATGAATATATTTGGTATCGGCTTACCAGAAATGGGTGTCATTATGGTAGTTGCATTATTAATCTTTGGACCGAAGAAGTTACCAGAAATTGGGCGCAGTTTGGGGAAAACGATTCGCAGTTTTCAAGAGGCCTCTAATGAATTTCAAAGCGAGTTCAAAAAAGAATCTGAACAATTAAAAGAAACTGTGCAAACAACCGCTGAATTAGAGCATAAACACATTGAAGCTGGAAAAACCCAGTCAGAAAATATACAAGGATGAAAGATGAAGAAGTAAAACCAATGGTTTTGGTGATTCCCCAGCTAATTGTTGGACTGGGAAATCCAGAGCCTAAATACGATCAAACTCGTCATAATATTGGCTTTGCAGCTATAGATACCCTAGCTCGGGCTTGGCAAATTTCTCTAGCTGAAAATCGCAAGTTTCAAGGAGAGTTTGGTGAAGGGAATGCAGCAGGTAAGGGTAAAGTCCGCTTGCTCAAACCCTTAACCTATATGAATCTTTCAGGACAAGCTATTCAAGCTGTGACAAATTGGTACAAAATACCGCCTGAATCAGTATTAGTAATTTATGATGATTTAGATTTACCTTTGGGCAAAACTCGCTTACGTTTATCCGGTTCTGCGGGTGGACATAATGGCATGAAAAGCATTATTTCTCATCTAAATACCCAAAATTTCCCCAGATTGCGAATTGGCATAGGTAAACCAAAGGGCGCAATAGATGGAGATAATTCTCATACTGTTTCTCATGTTTTGGGACGATTTTCCGCTGCTGAGAATAAAGTTATGTCTCAGGTTTTAAACTTTGTTGTTGAGTGTGGAGAATTTAGTTTCAAACAGGGAGTAGAAAAGGCAATGAATCTTTGCAATACCCAGAATTTTACTGGTATTGATTCTTGATGAGGGGTTGCTTGTTCAGAGGAGGAGTTAGGAATCCTGACTCCTGACTTCCGGGACAATGTGCGATTAGTTAAATTTTGTAATATTCTATAAATATGGCTTTCATAATATGTATCTAAATTTATGGACTTAGAACCCGCTACGGTGCTTGGAATTGCCTTTTGCTCGGCATTGGTTGCTATTACTGGTATGGCAATTTATACATCTTTTGGACCTCCAAGTCAGGAATTAGATGATCCTTTTGATGATCACGATGATTAATAGGGTTATTAATTTAACATGATGGATCATGGTGGGCAATGCCCACCCTAATGAGCTAGGATGTATATAAATTTGATTTACTTACTTTTTGTTTCAGCATAAGCCGCATAAACACTCTTGACATTATACCAATTCAAGAAAATCCGGGCAATTTCCAAAGCCAATTGCGGTTTACCAATATTAATTACCCATTGTAAGAACGGAGACATAGTTCTTTCATTCAATAATCCGTTTACAGAAAGAATCCCCCATAGTAGACGATGAAACCAGGTCATTTGAATCATCATTTTTACTTCCCAAGTAGGATGTTTTTGATAAAACAAAACTCCCATGCGTCCCCGTTGAATTTCTTGATCAATTAACTTAGGAATTTGCTGTAAACTAAATGGTGGATGCCAGTGATACCCAACAGCTTCAGGACATTTAATTAATTTTAAACCCAAGTTTTTTAACCTAACACCTAATTCTAAATCTTCCCAACCATAAAGTTGAAAACCATTATCAAATAACCCAGCTTCTTCTAACCAATGTTTGGGAATAGCCACGTTACCCGTAGCAAAGAAAGCAGCAGAAAAATCTGTAATTTTATAAGGTTCAGCCGTAGGATTGGCGAAGTTACAAGTATTAATTACAGCACCATAAGTAAAAAAGCGATCGCATTGTGTACCGGAGGTATCGCTCCTTAATTTCTCCCTTCCCTGTACCAAAGCATTTGTATGAGCTTGGAGGAAATTAGACAAAACCACTAAGTCACTATCAATAAAAATAATTGTGTCACCTTGCGCTTTTTCCACCCCTAAATTTCGCGCTGCTGCTGGACCTGCATGATTTTGTTCAAAACAGCGGACGTGGGGAAACTCATCTTTATGTAATGCTAACCAATTCAAAGTACCATCAGTAGAACCATCATCTACTAACACAACTTCATAGTCTTCTATATAAGTTTTATTGCTAAACTCCTGACTCTCCAAAGCGCGGAGGCACTTTTCCAAAATTGGTAAGCGATTATATGTAGGAATGACAATACTAAAAAACACAGTTGCACCCAAAAAACTATTACCCATATTTAGGATAAAACAAATATAGCAAAGTCACGGTTGCATAAAAAAATATCCGCTAGGCAAGTCAGATATAATAATGACTCATTCTTTGTTTTCCTAAGTGGAGAAATTCATGGGTCGCGCTAAAAAGGTTGTTCTAGCATATTCTGGTGGAGTTGATACTTCTGTTTGCATTCCCTATCTCAAGCAAGAGTGGGGAGTAGAGGAGATAATTACCCTAGCAGCAGATTTAGGTCAGGGAGATGAATTAGAACCAGTTCGAGAAAAAGCTCTTAAATCCGGTGCAAGTGAATCCTTGGTAGCGGATGTTAAGGATATATTTGTTAAAGACTACGCATTTCCGGCGATTCAAGCCAATGCGCTCTATGAAAACCGCTATCCTCTTGGTACAGCCCTGGCTCGTCCCTTGATTGCTAAGATACTGGTAGAGGCGGCTGCAAAATATGGTGCAGATGCGATCGCTCATGGTTGTACGGGTAAAGGTAATGACCAAGTACGCTTTGATGTTTCCTGTACAGCCCTCAACCCTAACCTGAAAATTCTAGCACCAGCCAGAGAATGGGGCATGAGTCGGGAGCAAACCATCGCCTATGGTGAGAAATTTGGTATTCCTGCACCCGTGAAAAAATCCTCTCCTTTCAGTATAGATAAAAACTTGCTAGGTCGCAGTATTGAAGCTGGTACATTAGAAGATCCAGCAAACGAGCCACCGGAAGAAATCTATGAAATGACCAAAGCCATAGCTGATACTCCCAATGAACCGGAATATCTAGAAATTGGTTTCCAAAAAGGGCTTCCTACCACTATCAATGGCACATCAAAAGAGCCTGTTGAGTTAATTGAACAACTCAATAAAATCGTGGGAAATCATGGTATTGGGCGGATTGACATGATTGAAAACCGCTTAGTAGGCATCAAATCACGGGAAATCTACGAATCACCAGCCATGATAGTTCTGATTAACGCCCACCGTGACTTAGAAAGCCTCACCTTAACAGCAGATGTCACTCAGTACAAACGAGGCATAGAAGAAACATATACCAAAATTGTATACAACGGACTTTGGTATAGTCCACTCAAAGCAGCCTTAGATGCCTTTATTCAACAAACACAAGAAAGAGTTTCCGGTGTAGTGCGGTTAAAACTTTTCAAAGGTAACGCCGTCATAGTTGGGCGCTGGAGTGACAATACTCTTTACACCCCCGATTTAGCCACTTACGGCGCAGAAGATCAATTCGATCACAAAGCCGCAGAAGGCTTTATCTACGTTTGGGGACTACCTACCCGCATTTGGGCGCAGGGCAACAAGTAAAGGGTAGGGGGAGTAGGGGAGTAGGGGAGTAGGGGGAGTAGGGGAAGTAGGGGAGTAGGGGAGTAGGGGGAGTAGGGGAAGTAGGGGGAGTAGGGGGAGTAGGGGGAGTAGGGGAAGTAGGGGGAGAAATTTCTTCCTCCTGAACTCCTGATAGCGCAGCGTGGCGTTAGCCATACTCCTGATAGCGAAGCGTGGTGTTAGCCATACTTCTGAATGGGCGCAGGCCCTGCGCCCCTACCTCTTACCTATTCTTCAGTTTGCTGTTTCACTTCGCGGGACTCTAACCAAATTGGTACAGCAATCACAGCAACTAAAATAAGTAACGCCAAAATTGCAAATTTACTTACCCAGGCTACCAATTGTTCTAGGGAAATAATTCTTCCCGCGAAAAAAGCTAATGTCACCATGACGCTACCCCAAGCAGTCGCTCCAGCTAAGTTATAAATCAGGAATTTGCCAAAGGGCATTTCCGCTATACCTGCAAGTGGTGAAGCAAAAATCCGCAATAAGGCAAAAAAGCGACCAAAAAATACAGCCTTACCAGCGTTTTCCGTAAATTGCTCTTTAATACTCAGCAGTCGGACTTCGGAAATGCGGAAAATCTTGCCAACTTGCAGCAGAAAAGGCCAACCACCAACTCTACCAATCCAATAGCCGCAATTGCCACCAATTACAGCACCCCCCACAGCGTTACCGAGAACCAGCCAGTAATTTAATTCATTACTACCAGCAAGGAAACCACCAACAATTGTTACAGTTTCGCCAGGAAGGGGAATGCCCAAATTTTCTAGCAATATTCCCAAAAAAATTGCTAAATAACCATAATTATGAGCAATTTCTTGGATGTTTTCTAGTGAAAGTAGCTCAAAAGACATCCAGCACCACCGAGTTTACAAATTTTTACCTTTACCATATCTTTGCTTGCTTTTGGCTAGGGTGTCAATCAAACCGCAATAGGAGGAGTCAGGAGTATGGCTAACGCCACGCTGCGCTATCAGGAGTCAGGAGTCAGGAGTTCAGGAGTCAGGAGTCAGGAGTATGGCTAACGCCACGCTGCGCTATCAGGAGTTCAGGGGGAAGAAGAAAGAAGAAAGAAGAAAGAAGAATATTTTTCACCAATGACCAATGACCAATCAAACCGGATTGCTATAGATAATTTGAGATAATGATAAGTTCGTTACCGAAATTAGTGGTAATTTATGCTTATACTAGAAAAACATATCAACAAATTATACGGCATAAATACTGGAAAATTTTTTCTCAACTGTCCGGCTGTTAATTCTCATAAACTTTGCGAAAACAGTCATTATGCGGTTGAATTATAAACAGTATGGATGTCAGTTTGCCCTTTCTTTTGTGTTTTAAATACTCAGTTAAATTTATGACTCTTACACAAGAACGCCAAGTGATTTTGTTCAAACCCCAAGGTAGTATAGACCTGGATAGTGGTACAGTCTTGAGCGAACAGATGGCTGCTATTAAACCTCAGCATCACCAACTCTGGGTTATAGATTTAGCAAATGTAGATTTCATGGATAGTTCTGGATTGGTCCCACTTGTCAAGGGACTTACCACAGCGCGTCAAATTGGTTGTCGGTTGGTTCTCTGCAATGTTAAAGCTCCAGTTAAGTTGATTTTGGAACTTACCCAGCTTGATTCAGTATTTGAAATTTTCCCAAGTTACGAAGATATTTTTGCTCCTGTTACCAATCAACAGCCAGTAGCAACTGGAGTTTAGACTAAATCAGTATTTTTATTCTTTTCAGATCCCCGACTTCTCTAGATCCCCGACTTCTTAGAGAAGTCGGGGATCTTAGGCTACAGTAATGATAACTGCTCATTAGGGGGTTTAAAACCCATGTGTTGATAGGCTGCTTTAGTGGCTATTCTCCCCCTGGGTGTCCGACTTAAATAACCTATTTGCATTAAATATGGTTCATAAACTTCTTCAATGGTTTGGGTGTCTTCCCCAGTGGTAGCAGCAATGGTTTCTAAACCGACTGGACCACCATTAAAGTTTTCAATAATCACACTGAGCATTTTTCTATCTGTCCAATCTAAACCACAAGGATCAACTTGGAATAGCTGCAATGCTTCCGCTGCTACAGTTTCATTTATTTCTATAAAAGATTTTACTTCTGCATAATCACGGACTCTTTTTAGTAGTCTATTAGCTATTCTTGGTGTTCCTCGTGAACGTTTGGCTATTTCTGTAGCCCCGTCTAAATTAACTGAAGTTTGTAATAATTCGGCAGTGCGAACCACAATTTGAGTAAGTTCAGCAACTTCATAAAAACGCAACTTTTGAATTAAGCCAAAGCGATCGCGCAATGGGGAAGTTAAAGCTCCGACGCGGGTTGTTGCCCCGACTAGGGTAAATTTAGACAAAGGTATACTTCTAATTCTGGCACTAGAACCCTTACCTACTGTAATATCTAGGCGACAATCTTCCATTGCTGGATAGAGAATTTCCTCTGTCATCCGTGATAAACGATGAATTTCATCTATAAATAACACATCTCCTGGTTTCAGGTTCACCAATAACCCCACGATATCTCGTGGTCGTTCTAAAGCTGGGGCGCTGGTAATTTTGCAACTTACCCCCATTTCTGAGGCTAAAATCATCGCCATTGTGGTTTTACCTAAACCTGGTGGTCCATACAACAGCAAATGATCCATGACTTCGTTCCTAGATTTAGCGGCTTTAATGGCTATATCTAAGACATCCTTTAAATCCTTTTGGCCGATGTAATCAGCAAAGCGCTGGGGACGAATACTTTCTTCTGGTTTCCCTTGTTCATTAATGGCAGCTTCTGATTGCAACAGATTTTCTGCGGGGGGTACTTTGGCTGATTCCCGTTGCTTTTTGGGTTCTCCGTTGGGTTCTGGAGGCTGTTTTTTGGAGGAGATAATCGCCATAATTTTCAGGGATTTCAGAAGTACAGAAATGGGGGTTTAGTTATTTATAGGTAAGATTCAGTATAGGATATTTGGGGTTCATTGAGAATACAGATATTTATTTAATTTTGTAAATTTACTATTAATAAATTGAGGGCTAGGAGTCAGGAGGTAGGGGCGCAGGGCCTGCGCCCAGTCAGGAGTCAGGAGGAAGAATCAGAAGGAGATAAGAATAGTCTCGAATCGGGAAAAGTGATAGCTTTTTGATGGTTTCAAAGCTAATTGGACAAAGAGGGAATAGGAAAATGAGGACGGGAAAACCCTGCCCATACAGCACTTACCGATGTTATGAAGTCCAATGACCCCACCCCCAAACCCCTCCCCGCTCTTCGAGAGGGGGCTAAGATGTAACTCATATAAGAGACTTCCAATTAAAAAAATATCCCAAAATTTCTTGTGGTGCAGGCCGAAAAGCCTGCCAATAATACAAGGACGGGCAAGATGCCCATCCCACAAGATTGGATAGCGAACGCGAGAGCGTCCCGGAGGGAACTAGCGCTGCTGCAAGCAGTTCATCTTTTTTGTGGAGTTCTCTAACTGAAAACCGCTGTATCTTTAGAAATCAACTCCACGCTTCAATTCTACGCCTTGATTTGCATAGTGTTTATGACAGTAAACCTCAGAGTGAATACTAGCTAAATCAAAATAAGCGGGTTGGTTTTGACAGCGCCCGGTGATGATCACTTCTGTATCACGAGGTTTGCGTAGCAGGGCTTGAACAATGGGATCAACGGGTAACAATTCTAAATCAACAGTGGGATTGAGTTCATCAAGAATAATTGTTTTATAGACACCAGAGGCGATCGCTATTTTGGCAATTTCCCAACCTCTTTCCGCTTCTATATAGTCTAAATCTTGACGAGAATTCCGCCAAACAATGGCATCCCGTCCACAGCGTTGATGATCTACAATTTCTGGATAGGATTGTTGTAAGGCGGCGATCGCTGCGTCTTCAGTATAACCACTACCGCCTTTGAGCCACTGCATAATTAATACACGAGTAGAACCAGGATGATTGATGCCTCTACCAATTGCTTGTAAAGCTTTACCTAAAGCACTGGTAGATTTACCCTTACCTGCACCTGTATAAATTTCAATGCCTTCAATGAAAAGTTCTGCGGCTGTGGGGTGGTGATGGGGTTTCATTTCCGAATGCAAATCCGCAATATCCAATAATTGTGGCGGTGCTGCGCGTCCAGTCGTAATGATTTCCAGTTCTTGGGGTTTAGATTTTAAAGTCTTTACTACCTCATCCACTGACAGCAAACCCAAATCCAAAACCGGGTTAATTTCATCCAGGACAACAACTGAATACAACCCAGAGGCGATCGCCCCTTTGGCTACATCCCAACCCCTTGCAGCCTCTGTTCGATCAAAAGCTGTAATTTGATCATGACCAAAAAATTCGGCTCTCCCCGTGCGAACCTGATCAATTAAATGGGGGAAACCGCGCTGTAATGCAGCGATCGCTCCATCCTCATCATAATCCCGTTCTGGACCTTTCAAAAACCGCAACAATAAAACCCGGCTAGAATCACTAGGTGTATTGATTCCCAACCCAATAGAGCGCAAAACCACCCCTAAAGCCGCTTGGGACTTACCTTTCCCAATACCATCATAGACGTGAATTTGACCCGTAAGCCGCTCAGAACGGACTTGCGCTGTGCGAATACCGATACCGTTCCTTGTCATCTTTTGAAAAGCTATAAAGTAGCAATTCTCTATCTTAACGAAACTAGAATCTAGTGCGGCAGGGCATAAATAAATCAACTATCCCAAATCATTAAAAAGCCTATCCTGTCTTGGTTTTGACTTTTGATTTTTGACTTTTGACTTTTGACTTCCGCCCTGCGGTGGGCGGTTTGTATCTTTGCGTATTCAAGCTTGGTAGATGTATCAATAAAATCAATCTAAATATCCTGTCACACTCGGATCATAAATGTCAGAACAATGAGATAATTGCCGATTAAGTAATTGGACAAAAATATTTACAGTCATTGCGAGCGAAGGGAAGCAATCACAACCCTTGGAATTGCTTCATTTCACTTCGTTCCATTGGCAATGACATTGTGTAATTAATTCTGTCTCACTACTTATCCGTATTCTTTCAGTTATACTCTGTACAACTAAGTCAAAAAAACGTAATCTCCAGATCCCCGACTTCTTCAAGAAGTCGGGGATATAACTAACTCCTAAAATTTTCTTGTTGTTACCATTATGTCTGATGAATTATCACTACCCATAATCTTGCCTATTGGGGCAATATTTTTTGAAATATTATTCTTACTAACTGCCATTCCCATAGAAGCCTATGTTCTTCATAAATGGTTAAAGTTTGATAAAAGAACCAGCATTTTTTATGCCATTGCCTTAAATGTTTTTTCGAGTGTCATTGGCTGGATTGTGTTTTTCACAGTCGAACCAATGTTACCTATCCCGATCAAAGCCGAATTGATTAATTATGTATTTTTCAATAAGATTAAAGCTTCTAGCATTAGTACAATGATAATTTTATTATCATTTACTATTTTCATAGCGACTTTCTTAGTTAAATTTTTATTGATGAAGATCCTCATCATTTTTATGGGTGAAGGCGGAAAAAACACCCAGCCAGAAACCATGTCTTCACAACAAAGAGCTAGTTATATGAATATAGCTAAGTTGCAGAATACTAATTTAATCACGGCAACATTAATAGCAAATTCACTCAGTTACAGTGCCATAACCTTTATCATATTAATTCGCTCTCGGTAAAATGATCAATATTCATCATTGCATTAATTAGAGGTAATCTCATGAACTTTTTATTGAAGGAAATAGGTGGCATATTTAAATATATTCAGGATTTATTTGCAGGAGTGCAAAAATTTCTGACACCAGCCAAAGCATATTCATGGCAAACATTTATCTATTTGAGTGTTTTTTCTTGGGGAATATCATATTTTGCCGTAGGGTATATTAGGGATATTATTGCCTTTTGTGGTTGGTTATTTTTATTAGCAGGAACAACTTGGTATACTACGGACGATCCTTTAAGAATTCCCGGAACTTTTATGCCAGTTGGGGCAGTAATCACAGGCTTTTTAGTGAGCGTCTTTGCCTTTGGATACCAGGAGAGTGGATTAACATTTAATACTATAGTCATTTGGCCGACAATAGCCGCCCTAGTTACAGCCATACCTAACTTCTTTGAAGGCAACGGTAGAGGATTGCCAAACGCGAAACTTCCTAAATTGCAAGATCGTCAAAAAGTTGTAGTTTTATTAGCTTGGTGTATGCTAATTAGTTGTTGGCTTCAGTTTTACTTTGTGATAGATAAATGGTTAAAAGAATATCCCAGTTTACGAGCAGATAATTTTCAGAAAAGTGCTTTTGTGATTAGATTAGAACGACCAGCACGAAAGCCAAAAACTGGTGATTTGATCTTAAATAAACTGCAACCCTTAATTAATCAACAACTTGCCAATAAACCTTGGGGTGAAGTAGAAAAATGGTTACTAGAAGCTAATCAGCAACTAGGCAACTTGGGGAAAAGAACGATTAATAGTAATTTAGGTAAATCTCAAGAAAGACTACTATGGCGAGTTGAACCCCGTGTAGTCAATATCAAGTCTGGATATAGGCTAGATATTTTAACAATTTGGGCTGGACCTAGTGCCAACTCTCAAGGATATTACTGGAAAAAATCTTGTTTGATAGAACCATCTAACTCTGGTAAACAAACAGATAATAAAAATACCGTTGCCCGTCTAACTTGCGATCGCACAAGTAAATTTATCATGGGTTCTCCACCAGCACAACAATAAGGAAGAAGTAATTACTATGAATGTAATTAGAACTGTCGTCATGGCTAAGAATGTATTTCAGGAAGTGATCCGCGATCGCATTCTGTACATCATCGGTTTTTATGCTATCATCCTGGCTATTGCCTTCCGTGCCATTCCCGAATTTGCCGGCACCACCAGTAATAAAATATTTTTGGACTTTGGTTTGGCAACAATGAACGTCATTGGTTTAATTGTCGCTATATTTATCGGCACAGGATTAGTTAACAAAGAAATTGAAAAACGCACTATTTTAGTATTAATTGCCAAACCCATCAGCCGCAGTGAATTTATTGCTAGTAAATATTTAGGGTTATCAGCAGTTATCGGTGTACTCATTACTGCAATGACAATAATTTATTTAGGATTCTTACAAGTTGGTCAAGTATCCTATCCAATTACTAGCATTTTTCTGGCTACACTATTCTTATTTTTGCAATTATGTTTAATTACTGCCGTAGCCATTACTTTGGGCGTTTTTACCAGTTCACTGATAGCCACAGCCCTAACATTTGCAGTGTATTTAATGGGGAATGTTACTCAAGATTTAGTGGCATTAGGTAAATTAAGTCAGAATCCTGGTATGGAACGCATTACCCAAAGTTTATATCTAATTTTGCCAGATTTATCTAGATTAGATTTAAAGAATGATGCTGTTTACGGTTTGCAAGCACTACCTGATCCAATCACATTAGTTACCAATGCAGGTTATAGTTTACTTTACAGTTTTATGTTGTTAGCGATCGCCATTATTATTTTCTTAAGACGAGAATTTTAAATAACAAGATCCCCGACTTCTCTAAGAAGTCGGGGATCTGAAAATCTCGACTTTCAAAAATTTTGTTAAAATAATTATTGTCTATGATTCAAAATTCCCCAATAAATACTACTGACAGTCTCATTTATCCCGATATTTATCATCACCAAGTTTCCTCGAATCAGCCTTTGAAACTAGGAATTATGGCTTCTGGCAATGGTAGTAATTTTGAAGTAATTGCCCAAGCTATTGCCGACGGTAAAATTAACGCCCAAATTCAAGTTTTAATTTACAACAATCCTGATGCGAAAGCAGCAGTTAGGGCAGAAAATTGGGGTGTAGAATCTGTATTTTTAAATCATCGGGACTATAAAAATCGTCAAAAATTTGATCATAAAGTTGTCCAAACACTACAGCAGTATGATGTAGAATTTGTGATTATGGCGGGATGGATGCGATTAGTCACACAAGTTTTAATTGACGCTTTTCCTAATCGCATGATTAATATTCATCCCAGTTTATTACCGAGTTTTAAAGGCGTGCAAGCTGTAGAACAGGCTTTAGTCGCTAAAGTCAAAATTACTGGCTGTACTGTACATCTTGTTTCTTTAGAAGTTGACAGTGGCGAAATTTTAATTCAAGCGGCTGTTCCCGTTTTACCAGATGATACATCAGAAACACTACACGCGAGAATTCAAATCCAAGAGCATCGGATTTTACCAATAGCAATTTCTCTATTAAGTTAAAGGGAATAGGTAATTGGTAATTGGTAATTGGTAATAGAGGAAGAGTTTTATTACAACTGACAACTGACAATTGACCACTGACTAATGTTAAAATTCTCAGTGAGAAATTTAGGATATTTTTATGTCAGTTGTAACTAACCCAATCAAATTCGGTACAGATGGTTGGAGGGGTGTGATAGGTGAGGAGTTTACCTTTGAACGTCTGGCATTAGTCGCAACCGTAGCAGCCAAAGTTTTACATAATACTTACTTTTCCCAAGTGGGTAGCCGAACGATTATTGTCGGTTATGACCGCCGATTTATGGCGGAAGAGTTTGCCCGTGTGGTTGCCAATGCCGTCACCGCAGTGGGTTTCGATGTCCTGTTTAGCGAAACCTTTGCCCCAACTCCAGCTTACAGTTGGGCGGCTAAAGAACTCAAGGCTTTAGGGGCATTAGTTGTCACAGCTAGTCATAATCCTGGCGCATATTTAGGATTAAAAGTTAAAAGTGCTTTTGGTGGTTCAGTACCACCGGAAGTTACTCAAGAGATAGAGGCTTTATTATCAGAAAAAGTTGCCCCAGCAGCGATTCCAGGTAAGGAAGAAACCTTTGATCCTTGGCCAAGTTATTGTCAAGCATTAGCCGCTAAAGTTGATATTGACAAAATCAAAGAAGCGATCGCAACTGGCAAGTTAACAATATTTGTGGATGTCATGCACGGGGCAGCGGCTGGGGGATTAGCACGATTATTAGGGGAACAAGTTAAGGAAATTAATAGCGACCGTGATCCTCTATTTGAAGGTGGTGCGCCTGAACCTTTACCAAAGTATCTTTCCCGACTATTTACAGTTATGAAAACCCATCGAGAAACCCATAAAACCGGTTTAACTGTGGGTTTGGTATTTGATGGAGATTGCGATCGCATTGCCGCAGTAGATCAAGATGCTAATTTCCTCAGTTCCCAAATTTTAATTCCCATCTTAATTGACCATTTAACCCTACGGCGCAACTTTCAGGGCGAAATCGTTAAAACTGTGAGTGGTTCGGACTTAATGCCCCGTGTAGCCGCATTACATAACCTTTCTATCCATGAAACGGCAGTAGGTTATAAATACATTGCTGACCGAATGTTAACTACACAGGTATTACTCGGTGGTGAAGAATCTGGTGGCATTGGTTATGGTAGCCATATTCCCGAACGTGATGCTTTATTATCGGCACTTTATGTATTAGAAGCTGTGGTCGAATCCGGGTTGGATTTAGGTGAATATTATCGCTATTTACAACAACAAACTGGTTTTTCATCAGCCTATGATCGGATTGATTTACCTTTAGCAAATATGGAAGTTAGAGGGCGATTATTACAACAGTTACAATCTCAACCTTTAACAGAAATTGCGGGTAAAGAAGTTATTGGTTGTCAAACAATTGATGGTTATAAATTCCGTCTAGCTGATCAAAGTTGGTTAATGATTAGATTTAGCGGCACTGAACCGGTTTTACGTCTTTATTGTGAAGCTGCAACAATGGAGGAAGTTCATCAAACTCTAAATTGGGCAAAAAACTGGGCTGAATCGAATTAATTTATAACTTTAATTCCCAGTCGGTTTTAACCGACTTTAGCTATAAGACAGGGAATTTATTCCCTGGCTATTTGTTTAGCTATCAACTGATGTTTTTGCAGTTTGTGGAGGTTTATCTAAATCTGTTTCTTGTTCTAATAATGGAATTGTCGTTCCCTGCAAATGATGTATTTTTTGATTATTCACATAATCAATGGCTTCTGGTAATTGTTTACCTCCCAGAGAAAATATACCATATCCTTCCTGCCAACTAAATTTTTGTTGTCCGTCACTTAAAGAATGATTATAATGATAAGCGCTACTGCCTTTTAAGGTTTTCACGAATTCAGCGATAGATAATTTAGGAGGAATGGAAACCACTAAATGAATATGGTCTTCAATTCCACCAATGGCATGAATTATACAATATAAATGATCGGCTTTACCAATTAAATAACCATACAATTTTTGTTCTATATCATTGGTTATTAAAGGTTCGCGTTTTTTCGTAGCCCAAATAATATGATAATACAATCTCCACAAAGCCATAATTGATTTTTAAATAATCAGGGGTTTATTTAGACGTTTATTTATCCAGGTAATACATTTATCCAGATTATCCAGATTATCCAGATTATCCAGGGAATAAATTCCCTGTCTGATAGCTAAAGTCGGTTGAAACCGACTAATTTTTAAGATGTTGTTTGGGTATTTTAACAGTTTTTGGTGATGGGTTGGGGAATTTGTGGCGATTTATTTACGAAAAAGCCATAATTAATTTTAAAATAATCAGGGGTTTATTTAGGCGTTTATTTAGCCAGGTAATACATTTATCCAGGGAATAAATTCCCTGTCTAATAGCTCAAGTCGGTTGAAACCGACTAATTTTTAAGATGTTGTTTGGGCATTTTAACAGTTTTTGGTGATGGATTGGGGAATTTGTGGCGATTTATTTACGAAGGGTTATAAATTAATTTCTTCGTCTTAATTCCTAGTCGGTTTTAACCGACTTTCGCTATGAGACGGGGAATTTATTCCTCGGCTATTTATTTAACTGGTTTTGGTGATGAGTTGGGGAATTTTTGGAGGTTGATCTACCAACGCTTATAAATCAATTTCCCCCCTTAATTCCCAGTCGGTTTTAACCGACTTTAACTATAAGACGGGGAATTTATTCCCCGGATAAATTTCCGCTATGAGACGATGAATTTATTCCCCGGATAAATAGCTAAATGAATGGCTGTCTACAACCTTTTTAAGAAATCCATTATTTGTTCATAACTAGCCGTATCTCCTTGATCAAGATATAATTGCGCTGATTGTTTGAAGTTCTCAATTGCTTTTTGTTTGTCTCCAAGTTGATAATAGATAATCCCGCGATTGTAGTAAAATTGAGAAAAATCAGGATTAATAGCAATAGCCTTGTTGAAATCAGCCAGGGCTAATTCCCATTTTTTCTGGTTAACGTAAACAACCCCGCGATTGTAGTAAGATTGAAAAAAATCAGGATTAATAGCAATAGCCTTGTTGAAATCAGCCAGGGCTAATACCCATTTTTTCTGGTCAGAGTAAAGATTCCCGCGATTGTTGTAAGCTTGAGCATAATCAGGATTAATAGCAATAGCTTTGTTATAATCAGCCAGGGCTAATTCCCATTTTTTTTGCTCATCATAAACAACCCCGCGATTGTAGTAAGATTGAAAAAAATCAGGATTAATAGCAATAGCTTTGTTGTAATCAGACAGGGCTAATTCCCATTTTTTCTGGTTATAGTAACCATTCCCTCGATTGATGTAAGCTTGAGCATAATCAGGATTAATAGCAATAGCCTTGTTATAATCAGCCAGAGCTAATTCCCATTTTTTTTGCTCACCGTAAACAACCCCGCGATTAATGTAAGCATCAGCATTATCTGGATTAATAGCAATAGCTTTGTTGTAATCAGACAGGGCTAATTCCCATTTTTTTTGCTCACCGTAAACAACCCCGCGATTGATGTAAGCATCAGCATTATCTGGATTAATAGCAATAGCCTTGCTATAATCAGCCAGAGCTAATTCCCATTTTTTTTGCTCATTGTAAACAACCCCGCGATTGATGTAAGCATCAGCATTATCTGGATTAATAGCAATAGCCTTGCTATAATCAGCCAGAGCTAATTCCCATTTTTTTTGCTCACCGTAAACAACCCCGCGATTGAAGTAAAATACTGCACGGGGACTGAGTTTAATCGCTGCATTTATCGCTACTTCTGCTTCTGCATACCTTTTTAAACTATCTAAAACTGCATACTTCTGATTATACAAATTGGGATTATTAGGCTGGAGTTGAATTGCTTTATTGATAGCTACTAATGCTTTATCCAGTTGTTTTGATTCTGGATAAATTGCACTTAACTTCTTCCAAGCATGAACAAAATCAGGTTTAGAGTTCACTGCTTGCTGTAATGCAGCTATAGCCTCTGGATATTTTCCACTCGAAGCTAACGTCAAACCTTTGCCATAATAAGCTAAGTGAATAAACTTTGGTTTCTGCTTAATCGCTTCCTCAAAAGCCTGTATTGCTTCTGAAGGACGACGTAACCGCCAAAGTTGATTTCCTCGTTCTAACCATTGACTGGCGGTAGTATTTCCTTTGTCAACATCTACTGATAATCTCGCTGTTTTAATAGAATCAGCTTTTTGTTTATTTAGTTCGGGTGGTGGGGTGGTTTCTACTTTTTGTGCTTGTGTATTCAGTCGGGTTGCTATTGCTAAAAAGGTACTCACAGGAATACCCAAACTATTACCTAATTGGATTGTCCCGCCACTACTACTATTATTATCAATAGCAGCTTCTCCTTCAGTCCTGCCATGAATACCAATTACCCGCCCTTGGGAGTCTAATACAGGTCCCCCACTCATACCTCCAAATGTGATACTACTATAAACTAATTCATATCCTCCTGTTAAGGAAATTGCGGCTTGTGTTGTACCATAACTATTGTTATTAAAGTCTGATTGGGTAGTTTGGAATAATCCTTGTTCTTTACTAAAAATCTGTCCTAATGTGAACCGCCAAGGTGATTTATCTCCTAATTTGGGATAACCCGCAGTGAACATATATTCATCATCTTTCGGGTCATATTTGGCTAAAGTGGCAACTTGATAATTTTCCTGGCTTCTAAATTTAACTACCGCTAAATCTACCCCTTCTTCTAATTTAATACTGCTTTTCTCCACAGCATATTGTTTTTCATTTGGGGCGAGGATTTGATAATTAAATCCTCCACAGGGTTTTGTTGCGTCTTCCCTTTCACAGAGAACATGAGCCGCAGTTAAAACGGTGTAAATATCCCCTTCTTTAGCAATAATTACCCCTGAACCATTAGCCCCGCTACTACTATCAATTCTGACAGTAATTTGTTGAGCTTTTTGTTCTAAATCTTTTAACCAGCCTGTTAATTTTCCTTGTGATATTCCCTGTTTTTCATCTGGTTGAGGTAAAGCATAAGCAGTCAGCATATCTGGTGTTACTTGAGCTAGAAGAGTTTTAATAGGTATTCCCCAACTCAGTTTTCGCAGTTCTTGAATTTCTGTATCTGTGGGGCGTTTTCCGTCTGCATAAATATAGCCAGAATTTAACACAGGATAAGCACTTTTACCATTAATTCCCAGAAGATAGCCTCGACTATCAATAATTGCACCGCCACTCATTCCCTGTTCAATATCGCTGCTATAGCCAATTTCATATCCTTCTTTTAAACTTGGTTGAGAAATTATTTGTTGTACTTTTCCAGTTCTAAAAGCTATTTCACCTTTGCTGCTAGAATATCCGGTGGCTAAAACTTCTGTATCTTTATTAATATCGAAACTAGCAATTTCTTTAGGTAAACAATATATTTGATTAGAGGTGAATTGCAAGACGGCTAAATCTAAGTTACCAAAATTAGTATGAGGAAGAATTTGGGCTGAATAGGTTTTACCGTCAGGTGTTTTAACTTGAATTTTATTAACTCCCAGAAGTACATGAGAGTTGGTTACAACTAAATAAGAGTTTCCCTTTTTAGCAAACATTGTTCCTGAACCACCGTTATTATCACCAATTACTCTGATTGTAATTTGTTTAGCAATATTTTGGAGTTGTTGTGGTGAATATTCTCCAGTCTCACCGTTTTCTGGTTCTATATTGCAGGTGGTTGGTGTAACTGTTTGAGCTAAGAAATGAGGAGGATTTGCTAATGTCAATGAAGGGAAAGATAGGAATAATAAGGAGGAAATGATAGCAACTTTGCGGTTCATGGTATTTGTTGATTGGTAGATGATTTGTAGTTAGTCAGTAGTTCAGTAGTCATTCATTTAGCCATTTAGCCATTTAGCCAGGGAATAAATTCCCTGTCTGATAGCTAAAGTCGGTTAAAACCGACTAATTGGTAAGATGTTGTTTGGGCATCTTATCAGATTTTGGTAATGGGTTGGGGAATTTATAGATGTTTATCTACAAATAGTTGTCAATCAATTTCCGTCCTTAATTCCCAGTCGGTTTTAACCGACTTAGGCTATAAGACGGGGAATTAATTCCCCGGATAAATGACTAGGCTATAAGAGGATGTTTGAAAAGTGGTATTCCGTAATTTTCATCACATTGCTACCCCCCTTTCCCCTTGTAAAGGGGGGAAACAATAAAAATCCAGTTCCCTCCCCTTTACAAGGGGAGGGTTAGGGTGGGGTAAAAAATATTTGATACATCAACCATAACTTTTCAAACACCCTCTAAGACGGGAAATTTATTCCCCGGATAAATGACTCGGCTCGGCTATTTTATCGCCTATTTTTCCACATTAACAACGGGTGCATTCTGCAAATAATTACCCACATTGACATACGTTTTACCTCCTGTACTTTGTAGAATTTCTTTTGAACTTGTCCCCACGGCTATATTAACAAGTTGTTTTAAAACTAATTCAGGATCACTACCAGTTTTTAGCTGAAATAATTGATTGTTTCCATTGCAAGTTTCTTCATTACTTTTCACAGCACAAATCACAGAAATACCATTATTTATTTTACCTGTTTTTAAGTAATTCAAAAGACCTGCTTCCTGAAAATTCTTGAATTTTTTAGATACTTCTTGGCAACGTTTTTGGGGACTCCAGCCACTTTTTTCAAAATACTGAGATTTCCAACCAATAAACCGGACATGAGCTTGACGTTCGGGAATCCAAGCAACTGTAGCCGGAATTTTTTCCCCACTGGCTGAATCAAATACTTCCTGACAGAAGAAAGTCACTTGATTTGGTTGATTTGCAGAAGAATTATCTTGACTAAAACCAGGAAATGTGCTGACGCTTAATGTTAAAGCTGTTAATCCCAATGCAGTGCAGAATGATTGTAATTTCATGATTTTTGAGTCCTTGATTAAAAAATTGATGTTGATTGTCAAAATGTAGTCAAAATGTAGGTTGGGTAGAGCGATAGCGAAACCCAACAAGGTTAGAACTTTATCGTTTATGAATGTTGGGTTTCCTTTGTCAACCCAACCTACTGTTGGACAGTTGCGCGTAAACTATAACTACCAGTTTCCTCCCTTTGTGAAGATTTGGCAACTATTAAATAAATGCCATCTGCTGGTAAAGTGGTGACAATTTCAGCATTAAAATTACCTGCTCCTTTGTCATCATTTTCAGCAACTTTTTCCAACTCTTTTCCGTTAGCAGATTCTATCACCTGAGCTAAAGTTAAAAATGAATTAATCTTCTGACTATTCATCTCAATCACAACTTTTTGTCCTGCTTTACCTGAAAATGTATAATAATCAGGACTGCCATTTAAAGTACCATTAATCACTTGACCATCAAGTGCAATAGTTTCTACAGATTTTTCTTTTGGTTCATCTAAAGTTGATACGGGAGAAACTTTTTTTTGTCTAATATCTGCTAAAAAAGATTTGACTTTTTCCCCCGGTTGAGAAAGGTTAATTCCAGTTCCCCCTGGTGTCCGACCAATGGGATTACCTTCACTATCGAGAACAAAAGATGTAGCCACGCTGGTATTGACACCAATAACTTCCCCTTTGGAGTTTAATAATGGTCCGCCAGAGTTTCCCAGATTCAAAGTTGCAGTATGTTGAATAATTCCATCTGGACGAATGCGGCTAATATTTCCTTGAGTGCAGGTATCACGGTTATCAGCATCAAGAGGACTACCAATAGCAAATACTTGATAACCCACTTTTGCTGTCCCAGGACGAGCTAAATTCAGATGTGGTAAATTTTTGCGATTTTGGATTTTTAAAGCCGCTAAATCCACGCCACCCCTCGCAAAACCGATCACATCGGCGGGTACTTGCTTACCATCTCGAAACGCCACGGTGACAACGCTAGGACCACCATCAACTACATGAGCATTGGTAATAATTAAACCATCCTGACTGACCAGAAAACCGCTACCATGTCCATTACCATTTTTAACGGTGACAACAGCAGCGCCTCCTTTAGTGCAAACTTGATTTGCTATGTCCCCCTCTGGTAACGCCAAGACGCTGTTATTGCTAGTCATACCCATGAGGTTAAACATAGAAAACAGCGTCAAAATACCATATCGGTACGATAGATGCTTCATATTAGTTGTGTTCCCTGGTAACATTACACCCAATCCAATGCTGTATAAATTTCAAGCGTAGCATTGCTTGTGACAGCAACTTAGTGATTAGACGTAAGTAGCAAATATTTTGTTTCTATGGAAATCCAGTAGCTATTTATTTCGAGGATTTTTCGGCTCAAATTTCAAATATGTTCCTCCCAATCCTTCTACAATTATTCTTGTATTAGCAGTCATCATTTTCTGATAGGTTTCTCCGTCACTTCCTGGTTCACCTAGTCCGTCAATATAAAGTGGTTTTTGAGAAACTCTGACTTTCGCTGCTGTCGCTACAGGTGCGAGTAAATTGGAATTGGTATTTGTATCTGCAAAAATTGTTGGTACTTTAGCTTTTTGAATATCCTTAGCCAAATTTCTGACTTCTGTATCTGTCAATTTTCCCATATTTTTAACATTACCTAAATTGACTGAATAGGGAATATCATAAGCTTTGACATAATAAATCATTGCTGAATTTGTTGTAATTAATTTTCGATTTTTATCGGGAATACTAGCTAGTCTTACTTTAATCCAATTATTGATTTGATTGATTTCTTGGGTGATTATTTTTGTATTTTTATTATAGATTTTCTTATTTTTTGGTACTAGTTTAATTAAACTACTATTAATTATCTCTACCATTTTGATAGTATTATTTGGATTATGCCAAACATGAGGTTCAACAATTTGTTTACCGGTTTTTCCAATTTTGATGAAATTTACACCTATAGTTTTAGCAACGGCAATTTTTGATTTAGGCTTTTTGATCTCTTCAATAATTTTAATTAACCCTGGTTCAAAGTTATAACCATGATATAATACTAAACCAGCATTTTTAATGGCTTGATTATCTTCTGGTACGGGTTTATAATTTATAGGATTTATCCCAGGAGGAATTAAACAAATCAGATTAATTGTATCTCCAGCAACTTGTTTTGTTAAATCGCAAATTACGCTATTAGTTGCTACGACAAAGGGCAAATTATTATTAATATTATTATTGGTGGTATTATATGTTGTACTAATAGTTTTATTTCCACATCCAAATAAACCTACCATTACACCTAGAATGATAGTTTTCAATAAATGTGAAGATAGTTTTTTTTCTAACATAATTGATTGTAATTGATGAATATATTAAAAAGTCCAGAAATAATTATATAAAGTAATAAAGACACAGACTTGCTGTGTCTTGTAAAACATTTATTGTTCTAATTTCTTAAATTCCCACCATAGGTAATTTACCTTGTAATTTTTGTAAATTAGCTTGAACACAACTAGTGCAACTACAACCAGTTTGTTCGATTACAGAGTGTGTGATGCTATTTATTTGCGGTGTAACTACTATATCAAGATTGGCTTGAGTAGATGTCACCACAATCATTTGCACAGCAGGTGTAGGTTTGAAATTGGAAGCGTGTGCTGGGTTAACTACCAATAGCAGAGATGCGAAAAACATAGGAAAAGCCAGTAAAATCAGTTTGACTATTTTCATAATTCACACATAAACCATAAACGTCATTAGTCAATTATCAGAGGATTTTCCTACCAGTCAATACTTCTCGCACTTCCAGCATGGCTGAATAGGTGGGGAGAATGTGTAAAGTTTCATTTGCTGGTGTATGCTCTAGAGCAGTAGCGATCGCTTGCTGCAAATTTGGCTCTACAATCAGATTGATGTCACTGTCCAGAGATTCCTGACTATAACGTAGACGTAAAGCCATATCATACACGCGATCGCCACTCACAATCAACGTTCCACCCCTTGTTACCAACTTTTCTGTATCCACATCCCAAATCCATGATACATCAGTACCATCTGGGGTTCTGTCATTCAACACCAATAAAGTAGTTTTATCGGTACTTTGAGTGACGACACGAATAGTTTCATTTGTTCCTACAGGGTTTTTTGATAATAGAATCCGCACCCGTTTACCGTCAATTACTAAATCTTCTGCACGACCAAAAGCAGCTTGAAAATTATTAATTCCATCCCTAATATTAACCTCATCAACTCCTAATGCTTGCGCTGCTGTAGCTGCTGCCAAAGTATTATATTTGTTATATAAACCCACGAGAATTTGTGACCATTCCTGACTTAATAAAGCAGGTTTACTTTTAGTAAAACCACAACTAGGACAAGTAAAATCTCCCAAATGGGACAAATAAACCCCTTGATAATCTAAAGCATGACCACATCTAGGACAATAAATAGAATCAACAGCATGAGGAATAGCTTCTAAATAATTCTCAGGCTCATTTAAACCAAAGAATAAAACCTTTTGGGGTAACTGTTGACCCAAATAGGATAAAGTCGGATCATCAGCATTGGGAATAACTACCGTTGTTGTTGGTAAAGTAGCAATCACCTGAGTCCACCGCTTACTAATACTATCCACTTCCCCATATCTATCCAACTGGTCACGGAACAGATTCAAACAGAGAATAATTCGCGGTTGTAATGGTTTTAAAACCTTGGGAACTATATTTTCATCAACCTCCAAAATTGCATAATCTACATTCAGATTTCCCAGCAAACTAGCATTGTCTATTAAAGCCGTCGCTAACCCATTTTCTAAATTTGCACCAGTAGAATTATGGGCAACACAGAAACCATTCCGTTCTAAAATAGTACATAACAGTAATGCCGTAGTAGTTTTACCATTCGTCCCCGCAATGAGAATTACCCCATTTTTAACCTGCTGACTCAATAACTCCAAAATCCGAGGTTCTATCCGTCGCGCAATCGAACCGGGTAAAACACTAGCAGCACCAAGACGCAATGACCGCACCAAAAACGTCACACTTTTAGCCATTGATACCGCAAAACCCAAGCGGAGTCTATCTATAACCTTTATTTTCTTACCCACAGTCATGATTTATAAATAACCTATAATTGCCAAAAGAATTTTAACCCTTAATCCCAATTTTATGTGAAGTTGCACAGAATCATGAAATCCATAAATCCATCCGTCTTTATCTGCGTTTATCTGCGGTCAATTATTCTGGAAATTTTATTCTAGGGAATTTCATCTTAGAGGGTGTTTTAAAAGTATTAGATGAAACCGATAATCTCCAGAAACCTAACCCCCCTTCCCTACGTTAGCGCAGCGTGCCGAAGGCTGGGAATGGGGGTTTCAAAGCCTCTCCCCGCATCGGGGAGAGATTTGGAGAGGGGTTTATTTATACATTAAAAACTTTTCAAACATCCTCTTAACTTGGTATAAGTTTAACTAATTAGAAAAGATAGCATCAAAAGGAGTATAGTCTAACAATACCTTGTCCAAATCGAAAAAAGTCTTGATTTCTAGTAGTTCGTCAAATTTATTTTGACGGGTAATGATCGGAAAAAACTTCTGTTCTTGCCTCCCCTGCCCCCCCTGCCTCTCTTCTCCCCCTGCTTGCCTTCACCCGTCATTTTCGGGTTGACAGACTACTAGTGGTCTGTCAAGCTTAAAATTGTCTGTATCCAATTTTGGGAATCTTTGATTTAGGAACTGATTAAACACAAAAACAAAATTGACAGACCACTAGGTTGGGCTGTTCGCGCAAGCGTGCCGCAAGGCACAGGAGAAGTGTGTGGAGTATGTCACCATCAGTTCAGCACAAACTCACAAAAAATAGTAGCAAAGACAAGGTTTCTGTTAATGAATAGCATAAAGTGGCTTTTTTCACAAACTCAAATAATTACTAATTGGAAACGGTTAGTGTCGAAATGCTTGCTGCTGCTTGTTTGCCTATTCGTAATTAGTATGCAGCCAGCATTAGCAGGTATTAAAGATGACCGATATGATGGCAATATTTTTGTAATTTATGCTGGTAATGGTTCTCTCGTTCCCCCCAAAGAAACTCTAGCACAGACATTAGCAGAACATAAACCAGCAATAGTGACATTCTACACTGATGACAGTAGCGATTGCAAAAAATATGCGCCGGTTGTTTCCGAGATGCAAGCATTCTATGGTCGCGCCACAGAAATCATTCCTGTCAGCGTTGATACTCTTTTAGCGGACAATACCTATCAACCCACAGAAGCGGGATATTACTATGGAGGAAGTGTTCCTCAAGTTGTAGTTTTTGACCAGTCAGGTAAGGTAATCTTGAACAAAAAAGGTCAAGTACCTTTTGAGGAAATAGACGACAAATTGAGAGAAATATTTGACTTATTACCCCGCACTGAGTCAGTCGAGTTAAAACGACGTTCACCAAGAGAATTCAGCAGTCAGTTAGAAGACCAATAGAATAGCTTAAGTCATACCCCATACCTCGTTCCCAGTCTCTGACTGGTAATGCTGTCACAGAGACTCTGCCTCTATTATTATGGAAGGCAGAGCCTTCTGAATTCATTCCCATACAGAGTATGGGAACGAGAAAAGCATAAGTCATACATCATACCTCGTTCCCAGTCTCTGACTGGGAATGCTATCACAGAGGCTCTGCCTCTATTATTATGGAAGGCAGAGCCTTCTGAATTCATTCCCATACAGAGTATGGGAACGAGAAACGAGAAAGTATGGGAACGAGAAAAGGAGAAATACATTATTTCACCGAGAAAATTGCCGTTTTAAAGCTGTAAAAACTGGACAAGGGGCTGATGTTTGTAAATTCTCCGGTTTATTCCAAGTAAAAGGTGCTTTTTGAGCCGCAGACATCCATAATAGTCTTTTGGCTCTAGTCATGGCAACATAAAGTAAACGATATTCTTCAGCAATTTTCAGGTATTTTGATTCTTCCCAGGCTTGGTTAATATCTGGTATGGGTTTTTTGTGAAGTCCAGCACGAATTTGGGCGCGGGCAACTTCTGATAGAGTAAAATCACCTAAAAATTGTCCTTGGGGGGGAATCCAAAAGCGTCCAGGAATTAAATTTTCATGGAGAAAAGGCAAAAATACATAATCCCAGTCTAGCCCTTTGGCTTTGTGCATGGTGATAATTGTTAATTGTCCGGCTTTGGTGTATTGTGCTTCTACATTTTCTGGTTCTACAGATTCAAATCTTTCGGAATTGACAATTTCACTTAAAGTTGAGATCATTGCCCCCATAGAACTATTACCAAAAATTTGCTGATTTACCCGTTCTGCAAGTTTATCCGCAGTGGCCAATTCGGCTTGATCATATTTTAAGGTTAAGGCCAAAAAAGAAATTATTTGATAAAATGGTAATTCTAAATAAGCCCTGAGTAAACTCCGACAAAGATGAGCCGCTTTTTGGACTGTTTCTGTTTGGGGTGTGGCTAAAGGACCCGGATATAGAAATTCTTCAGGTAAACTAGCCAGAGTGTTAATATCTTGGGTAGGAATTAATTGTCGTTCTACAAGGACTTCTAAGGTAGCTTTGAGATAATCGGGGGAATGGGGGCGATCGCAAAACTGCAATAATGATAATATCTCTTGAGGAACATGAGAACGACGTTCTTTTTCTCCCACATCATAAAGTTTAATTTTATGTTCTTTGCATATTGGTTCTAAAGCCGCAGCTAACCATCGTCCTTGACGATTTTCTCGCACTAATATCGCTGCACAAGCTTGGGGATTTTCTGTAAATAGTTCAATTGCTCTTTGGGAAAGTAATTCAACTGTATGATGAATATCTCTAGGAGTATAAAGTTCGAAACCTTGTCCCACAGGTTGAGGATTGCCATTTTCTTGATTAACTGGGTGAATTTTCTGATTTCTAAATGGTGCTTGTCTATGTTGAGTTTTGGCAAAATCTTGATTATTGACCCATTCTAAAGCAAAGTTAGCCGCATCAATAATTATTTGTGTACTACGACCAGCTTGATCCATTTCCGCTAGTCTATCTTGAATTTGACAATCTTCGCAAAATTCTCGAAAATAAATAGGGTCAGCAGGTGTAAATGTAGAATTAATGGCTTGATTAGGATCACCAACTCTGATTAAATTCAAAGCTGATTTATCTAAATTATCGGCATATTCTTGACTAGCGAGTATTTCTAATAAATCTGTTTGTAAAGGACTAGAATCTTGAGCTTCGTCTTCAAAAACAGCAAAAACTTTATTTTGTTCAATGCGGCAGGTGCTAGGATTTCGCAAAACTTTTAAAGCCCCTAATATCATATCATCGTAATCAATAAAGTCTTGTAACTGCATGATTTTTTGATATTGTTCATATAATCCAGCGGCTATTCTTAAAATGTCATATTTATTATGAGTTTGTTCACTCCACTTTAATAAATCTGCTGGCGATATTCCCGAACTTTTGGCTTCATGAATCACCGTATAAGCTAAATCTGGCAATATTTCCGTTCGCAGCACCGATTGACGACGGAGTTTTTCGGTTTCTTCGCCATCAAATTGCTTTCCTGCAAGTAAACGTAGATAAATTTCTGGATAATTAGCAATCCATTGTTCTACTGCTGTGCGAATGAATTTATGACTTTGATTGGGTGTGATTAAAGTCGCATTTTCTAATTGTAACCCTGACAAATTCGGATGACGACTAGCGATAATTAACGCTAAACCATGCAAAGTATAAACGGCAAATCCTGTTTGTGGTAAAGATAATTTCTTTAAGTTTTCCCGAATTTTAAGTTTAATATTAGCAGTGGCGGAACGGGTAAAAGTAACAACAATTAACTGTTTATAATCCTGATTGCCTGTATTTAAATAATCCTCATATTGACGAGCAATGGCGATCGCTGCGGCTGCCGCCATTCCCGTTGATTTTCCCGCTCCAGGCACAGCAGACACAGCCAATGGTCCCCATCTCCAATCCGCCATTTGCGTTTGTCCTGGGCGCAGTTGGGCGCGAATGACAGCGATATTCTCTTTTAATTTAGTCAGTGGTGATTGGTCATTAGTCATTAGTTTTTATACAAGCTGTGTAATTTGATTTAAGTTAATATCCTCAATGAGAGGAATATCTACAGGGGTAGGTTTATTACATCGTACGATGCCTGCGGAGCGCTGGGCGATCGCTTTACACCTTAATCTTGCTAAACTAGAATAAACCTCACACCAGCAGGAGGACATAATGACTTTTACAACTGATATCCAGGAAGATCAAGACTTACGCCCTTATCCAGAAACCTCTCTTCCAGACCACACTCAACTCCCAGAGTCGGACGGTACATTTGTGAAAAATTGGCAAGAACATCCCCAAAGTATTCTACTAACTGATTCTATCAAACCAGTATTACAAAAACATCATCCAGACCTACAATATATCATAGGTCAAAATAGTGCTATTTATTGGCGCATTACCGAGCCGCCAGAAATTGGCGCACTAGCTCCAGACTGGTTTTATATACCCAATGTTCCACCTTTACTAGATGGTAAAATCCGACGTTCTTATGTGCGTTGGTTAGAATATATTTCGCCATTAATTGTGTTAGAATTTGTTTCTGGGAATGGTGCAGAAAAGCGAGATAAAACGCCTTGGAAGGGTAAATTATGGATTTACGAACAGGTGATTAAACCTGCTTTTTATGGCATTTATGAAGTGAATAAAGCCAGTATAGAAGTTTATGAATTAATTGGTGGAAAATATCAGTTATTAGCAGCAAATGAACGAGGACATTATTCAATTACACCTATGGGTGTGGAGTTGGGTTTATGGCAAGGTGAATATCAGAATGCAGAATTACCCTGGTTGCGGTGGTGGGATTTGCAAGGTAATTTGTTATTAACTGGTGAAGAAAGAGCAAATCGCTTGGCTGCACAATTACGGGCTTTGGGAATTGAACCAGAAGCGTAATATTAAATTAAATGTAATGGTGACGGTTTTGGATTTAATGGAAGTAAAAACAAATAGCCCGACTGAGAATGAATTCCCAGTCTAATAGCAAAAGTCATCTAAAGATGACTAAATTTGATATTAGGCGTTAAAACTAATTCTCTCATTAATCTTCTGTTAAACTTGCTTGTAATTCAACAATAATACTCTCCATAGACTGAGGTTTTAACTCTCCTTTGTGAAAGGCTGAGATCGCTTTTTTTGCATCTTCAGCAATTTCTTCACGACGAGATTCAATCATTTGATTTTTAATAATTTCTAATAACATTTCTCTTTGTTCAAAAGGAAGTTGATTAACAGTTAAAATTGCCTGTTCTAATGTTACCCTAATTTAGGTTCTCTTGATTTAATTGACTTTATTTAAATAGATTATAACTTAATTGAGGAAAAAGAGACATAGCACACCACACCTACAGGAAATTGCTTGGCCGCACAATTACGGGCTTTGGGAATTGAACCGGAAGCGTAATATTAAATTTAGGAGTTACGGAATAACGAACCACTCCAGGCACGGAGAACACGGAGAAAGGAGGGTTTGAGGAATATTTTGTGTAAGTCCTGAAGTTAAATATGGGTAGTGATTATATGGAAGGTCTCTACAATCTTTACCTCTAAATTTCTATTTACTATCTATAAAACCGTCAAAAGTTTGTATACTATCCATCCTAAACCTAAACCGATGTTGGAAGTGCCAGCTAAAATTAGAAAAGCATGAAACTTACTAAATGATTTTCTTAATTTTTCCTCAGCCAGAAGAGCAGGTACAGCCACAGCCGCAGCCAGAAACATAACCACAGCCTTAGCCACAAACGCAACCACAATCACAGCCCAAACCAAAGCCAAAGCCACAGCCACCTCCCAAGCGAAAGCCACAGCCCAAACCAAAACCAAAGGCACAAGCACAGCCCAAAGCCAAAACGGAGCATTAACCAGGGTTAAAGTGAAGCCAATAATACAATAATTCAATAATAATATAGTCAACGAAACCCAAGGAATTGTTCTAGCTGGTTTACGGTCAGGATAAACAACTTTTGACTTTTCAGTATTTCTAATTAACACTGCATTAACAATGTTTGTTCCTGCATTAACAATTTTTATTGTTACATTAACAATGTTTTTGCCTCTATTAATAAATTTTATTATTATATTAACAATGTTTTTCCTGACACTAACAATATTTAATATTACATTACTAACTTTTCTCTCTTTATTAGGAATTTGAGATTTATAATTTAACATTTCTAACCATAACTGCATTGATTTCGGTCTGTCTCTTGCTTCTAACGCCATACCTTTGAGAATTGCCTGATTTAATTCCTTGCTGATACCAGAAATAATTTTCTGCGGTGGAATTAATCGCTCTCTACCAACTTTACGAGCTAAAGAATTTGTCGGGTATTGACCAGTTACTCCATAATAAAGACTAGCAGCTAAACAGTAAATATCTACTCGTGGATCTCTACTTCCTTTAAATATCTGTTCATAAGGTGCAAATTCCCTATTAGCATCTCTATCTGTCAACGTTCTACTTAAAAAAATTATTTCTTTAGCAATGCCAAAATCAATTAAAACTGCTTTACTATTATTTCGTATCATGATATTTCTAGGGTGAGTATCTCTATGCACTAAACCCGCTTTATGTACCTTTATCAAAGCTGCTCCAATTTGGCGAATATAAGTTATAATCTCTGCTTCTGGTAATGCTCCACTACGGTTAATTACTTGAAATAAATTTTCACCTGGTATAAATTCCATGACTAGACAATAGGTATTACCTTCCTGAAATAGTTCAATTACCCCAACAATATGAGGATGAGGATCTTTAGATAACTCTGCTAATATTTGTCCTTCTGCAATAAATTTTTCTATATATTTTTCATAATCTGGATCATGTTGCAGATATTCATTAGGTGTTTTAATGACAACTGACCGCTTTAAATTAACTTGTAATGCTTGGTAAGTAATTCCAAATCCTCCTTGTCCGAGAACTTGCTGAATTACATATTTACCATTTTGTAATTCTTGTCCTGTTACCCAAGTCATAAACACCTCTGATTTACAAATTAATACTAATTTTGAGTAGCAAATTACAGCAATTCTGATTTAAGTAAAATACAAAAAAGAATTAAACGCGGATAGACGCAGATGAACACAGATAAGATAACTTTGTATTTCATTAAATTTAAAAAAGCTGTTTATTTATTAAAAACTGTTTATTTTTTGGTAGAAGTAGGATTGGGAGGTGGTGTTGTTGAACTCTTCCAACTAGCTATACCTTGGAGTAAAGCCCCAAAAGCTGTAATTGCAGCTATAACTAATGTCAAAATCTGCATTCTTTTATCCCAACTTACAGAAGGTTTGTTTTCCGTTCTGTTATTAGTGTGACTTCCTGCATTAGTATTTTGACCTTCTGCATTGACATTTTGACCTTCTGCATTGGCATTTTGACGTTCTGCATTGGCATTGTAAGAATTGCTATTTAATAATTTTAGCCATAATTCTATTGATTTTGGTCTGTTTTTGGCTTCTAATTCCATTCCTTTAAGAATTGCTAGATTTAATTCATTACTGATACTAGAAATAAGCTCTTGTGGTGGTGTTAAACGTTTATTGTCAATTTTACGTTTTAAAGCAGTTTCAGGAAGTTGACCAGTTATGGCATAATAAAAAGTTGCAGCTAAGGAATAAATATCACTAGCTGCGGTTGGTTTAGTATTTTTAGTGCAAAGCTCAAGAGATGCAAAACCCTCGACATTTTCTCTAACTCGTCGCGTTGTTAATTCATGATCAAAATCTAAAACTAAATCAAAATCAATTAATACAGCTTCAGATTTTCCCGCACGTAAAATAATATTTTCTGGCTGTACATCTCCATGAATTAAATGATGTTGATGTACAATTGTTAAAGCCGCGCCAATTTGTTGAATATAAATTAATGCTTCTTCTGAAGAAATTTTTCCCAGTTTATCTAAAGTTTCTCCAGGAATATATTCCATTACTAAACATGAATAACCTGCTTCTTTAAAAGGTTCGTAAAATTTGACAATATGTTCATGTTGACAAAGGGTAAGTTTTACCGCTTCTCGCATAAACATAGTTTCTAAACGTTCTTTCTCTAATTGATTAAGAGATGTAAGTGAATTAACATCTAAAGTTTTTAGCAGCAGAAAATCGTGCTGTTTGTTTTTAGCAATATAATTAATGCCAAATCGTCCTGTTTTTAACTTTCTCTCAATTGTGTATTTTCCACCTTGCAACTGATCACCTGCTACCCAAGCCATTTTTGCAACTCCCCAAATACTTGGATTAATTTTCGCACAAAAAGCTTGTGTAGTCTCTATCTAGCTTCAGTTTTTACCCAAAATCACGAAACTCCTTCCCATGCCATATTCTTAATATAAGAATCACATCTTCAATGCGTAATTCATCAACTTTCAACAGAAAATAATCCCTTGGTCTTCTATGAAACCTGCTTATATAATAAAAATATCTTAACTACTTGATTGTATGGGTAGGGGTTTAGCACTGCTAAACCCTTACACATCTACGCAAAACTGTTAAATTAATTTCTTCTTTCTGACTCGGTGACTTCTAGAGACTTCCAAATAAAAAAATGTCCCAAAACTGATGCAAAAATTCTCTCTCTGTGTACTCTGTGCCTCTGTGGTTCGTTTCTTGGGATAATTTATTTCTTGGAAGTCTCCTATTGCATTACTCGTCAATCTGCCAAGCATCTTTGGTATATTCTTCATCGAGAACTTTCTTAGGACGAACCAAGACAATCATTTTTCCTAACAAGGGAATTGCTGGTGCAGTTTCAAACCATTGAAAGTCAATACTATCGCCGTTTTCAAACACAAAGTAATTGGAAATATCCCATTCTCTTTGAGCGCGATCTATAACGATCATAATTGGTTCAACTTTGTTTTGATGGGGGTTGGGGAAAATATCGCTTTTACCAATGACAACTACAGGATCTTCGGCATTTAGTAGCACTTTCCAACCTGGTAAAGATACCCAAGCTTGTTCTCCGGCAAATTTGACGATCCGAAATGGTTGAATTTCGGTAATAAATGGTACAGCTTTTAATTCCTGTGATGTTAATGGTAACTCGCCTACAACCGGTAAAATCCGGGGTAAATCTTCATCAATTTCTAGACGATAAAATGGTAAAATCGGCGGTGCTACTTTAGCCGTAACGCTAAAATCCATTAACAGTTGTTCTAGTTGTTTTCTAGCTGTTTCGGAGTGAGCAAAGCGTAATCCCTTGGCAATTAAGCGCGATCGCTCGGATAAGTCAGATTTTTGTTTAGCATATTTCCAGGATTGATAGGCGATCGCATCTCCTGGATGTTTACTAAAACCTTCGGGTAAAGTAGGAAACCAAGAATAGTCTTTCACTGCTTTGGCTATATCCCTGACTACATCGGCATCAAGTTTGTATTGATATGTCAAATCCGCAGTCGTGGCTCGGTCTTCTTGGGTTAATCCACGCAATTCATATAAGACATCACTACTCTTGGTGCTATAATATGCCAATGTTGCCGATGATGAGCCACATTTTTCCATAGAATTATAAACCTGAGAGCCAACAATTACCTGATTTTGTTGAATTGGTTCAAATCCAGTGGCTTCAAAGATGTCTTGGGGATTGTAACCATTTTTTTGCAGGTAGGCGATCGCCTGTCCCCATTCCACCCAAGTCCCCTGTTTTTGTCTCAGCTTAACTAATAATTCTGTGGCTGTTTCTTGGTCAGGATTTGGCAAATTGGGCTGTATTTCGGTCATAATTAAAGGATGCGTCTTAAAAAGTTAATACTGTGTGATGAGCGTGAAGAAATATAAATCTGGAAAACTATCTTCTTCTCTTATGTGTATTTTGACTTATTACTCATGAAAATAGTCAGAAAAAATAAGTGAGATATATAGTTGTAGAATTAGTGTATCAAAGAAATTTGCATCTCACTTGAGTTTTCAGCGCTATTCTTAACATCATACAGATAGAAAATATAACAAAATAGCAGCTAACACGGATATATTTATGGATAAACCCAATTTTGAATCTAACCAAGTTCGCCGTCAACGCCTAACCCCTGAAAGTGCCAAAAAACTTAATGTTCCCTATTCCCTCAACAAATGAGTAACGAAGTCCGCGCTATATTTAATCGTATTGCTCCTGTTTATGACCAACTTAACGATCAGTTAAGCTGGGGACAACACCGCATTTGGAAAGAAATGACAGTCAAATGGAGCGCAGCTAAACCTGGTGATACTGGCTTAGATTTGTGTTGTGGTAGTGGGGATTTAACCTTTCGGTTAGCACGTCATGTAGGGAAAATAGGCAAAGTTTATGGAGTAGATTTTTCTGCTAACTTACTAAATACTGCTCAAGAACGCTGCAAAAATTACTATCCCCAACCTCCTATTAATTGGATAGAAGCAGATGTATTAAATTTACCTTTTGATGATAATTATTTTGACACAGCCACGATGGGGTATGGATTAAGAAATGTTAAAGATATTCCCGGTAGTCTCAAAGAAATACACCGTGTTCTCAAACCAGGTGCAAAAGCCGCAATTTTAGACTTTCATCGTCCCGACAATCAACAGTACCGCGCTGTGCAACAGTGGTACTTGGATAATCTGGTAGTTCCCATAGCTACTAATCTAGGCTTAAAAGACGAATATGCTTATATTAGCCCTAGTTTAGACCGATTTCCCACTGGGAAGGAGCAAATAGAGTTAGCTATTGAAGCCGGTTTTATGAATGCCACACATTACCCCATTGCTAACGGTATGATGGGAGTATTAGTAGTAAGAAATTAAAAATTAAGGTTCTACCGCTCCCCTTATGGAGAAGAATATTAATTTAATTTTTGTAGGTTGGGTTAAACGAAGTGAACCCCAACATTGGCGGTAAGATAGTAAGAGTTGTTGGGTTTCCTTGCGTCAACCCAACCTACAATAAATGTTGTTTTACGTAAAGGGAGCGGTAGAGCCAAAATTAATAATTCAATAAAACTTCCACCCTTACCCATTACCCATTACCCATTACCTAATCCAAAAGCCTGTGGATTTGTCTAGAATTCTATTATATATCTCTCCCCCCATTCTGGGTGGATTAATTGGCTATTATACCAACGACATAGCCATAAAAATGTTATTTCGTCCCTATAAAGCCGTTTATATTTTTGGACGAAAAGTACCGTTTACTCCTGGTTTAATTCCTAGTAATCAGGAACGGTTAGGACAGAATATTGCGAATGCGATTATGAAATCGCTACTGACTCCAGAAGAAATGCAAAATCTGGCGCGGAAACTCCTACAACCTGAACGATTACAAGGTGGAATTCTCTGGTTATTACGTCTGGTAGTTGATCAAGTTAAAGGTGATAAAAACCCTCGTAGCACTAAAATTTTAGCTGGTATTTTACGGGATTTATTAGGTGAATCTTTACCGCGTCTCTTGAAGGTTCTGGCGAGAAAAGAAACATTTTTAGAAACCCAAGTTAACCAAATATTTGACAAAGTATTACTAGAATTTCAACTCAGTGATGAACAATCTATCCGGTTAGCTGATTGGTTACTAGAGGTGGTTTTACCTTCAGATAGATTACGACAAGTTATTATTGATTTTTTAACAGATCGGACAATTCAAACTATTGATGAAAGCTTTCGAGAAAAAACCAGTGGTACTTATTGGGTAGTGGCAAATTTGTTTGGGTTGAAAAATACTTTAACTCGATTACGGACATTTTGCTTAGATGAGAAAGAAGCAACTAACAAGCGATTGCAAGAATTAATCAAAGATTTAAAAATGCGCGATCGCATTAAAGAATTATTACAAAATTTATCTTTGCAAAATCTCCCAGTTGGTACAGTGCGTCAACTGCGGAAAACTATTAGAGATAATGTCCGTCAATATCTACAAAATAGTGGTAGTAATTTACTGAAAGAATTAACAGAATCGGCTGACTGGGAAAGGATTTCTATTGTATTACTAAATCGCTTAAGTAGTTCAAGCGTTGTTAACACCTCCTTAGAAGTTGTTGCACGGGATTTAGCATTAATTTTAGAAAAGTATCTGGAAAAAGATTTAGAAGTTATTGTATCTCAAGCAATTCCTATTTTATCTATAGATCAGGTAATTGTAGAACGAGTCAAAGGTACATCACCTGCTGAGTTAGAAGATGCAATTGAGGGAATTGTCAGAAATGAATTACAAGCAATTGTCACTTTGGGTGGTGTTTTAGGTTTTGTTGTTGGTTTGTTACAAGTAGGATTTTTATTTTTGAGTCAATCTATGTAATGGGTAATTGGTAATTGGTAATTGGTAATTGGTAGTTTCTACTAACAACTGACAAATCAAGATTGTTGTTTACCCTTAGAAGCACATTTTTTTCTCCAGCATTGTTCTAAAAGTTGAATTCGCCAAAGCATAGCAAAACGTTGGGGATTCCAGATTACTTGAATATGATAGCTAAATAATGGCTGGTTTAAATATTGCCACAGAGGAAAGTTAATTTTTGTATGTTTGGGATTCATGGGGGGAAAAATATACTATATAATCAACCACTTCAGAAGTATCTGGCAATCTAAGTAGTGAGACAAAATTAATTACACAATGTCATTGCGTAAGCGTTGCGTGGCATTAGCCATATGGAACGAAGTGAAATGAAGCAATCGCAAGGGTTGTGATTGCTTCCCTTCCCTCGCAATGACTGTAAATATTTTTGTCCAATTACTTAGTTAATAAATTTCGATTACTAATACCTTCATAATTTGAGATTAAACTAGTATTTCACAATTGTCTTTGTGGAAATTACGGAAGTTAAAAAATTTAACTTTTGTAAGAGTTAAAAAATATCAGTCTAATTTTATTATCCACCTGGCGACTAGAAGTCGCGGCTACACAGACAAAACCCACCTTCGTGGGTTGAATACGTTATAGTTGTTTATCGCAAAACCCGTAGGGGCGCAGGGCGTGCGCCCTCCATTGTATTTTACAGCGGTTTCCAGTCGAATGTAATAGAATGGATTTTTGATTAGGTGGACTTTGCTTGTGTAGTAGCGACTTCTAGTCGCCGAAAACTTTTAAAACATCAATAGTATGAACCTGTTTTCCGGTGGTTAATAGCAGTCATGGCATCCGGCTTGAGTAATTTACCGTTGTCAACAGTTGCATAAATTACCCAATGATCACCGCATTCTAGGCGCTGTTGTACCAAACATTCTAGATATGCACAGGCTTCTGTTAAAATGGTACAACCATTATCGGCTTCCGCTGTGGGGAAGTTAGCAAATCTGTCTTCTCCAGGTTTAAAACTTTTGCGGAAATGTTTCATGTATTCCAGATGAACACCTTCAGGAAGGATATTCAAGACAAATTTACCACCAGGATATAATAGTGATTCGACTGCTCGCTCTTTGGCGATCGCTACAGTAATTCCCGGTGGGTTGAAAGTAGCCTGAGATACCCAAGCCCCCATCATCCCTGTCGAAAATTCTCCTTGTTTGGCTGCAATAACACAGACAGAACCAATAATCCGGCCGACAGCTTGTTCTGTGGGGGTTGCAGATTGTTGAGGAACACGCACTTTCTTGGCTTTTCGCAAACTTTGAGCAAAGTCTGTACCGACTTCTTCGCAATATTTGAGAGTGACTTCATCTGGTTTAAATTTGACTTTCAAGGTATCAAAACCGAAACGATAGCCAGCGTCTCGGAGTTTGCATTCTACCAAGTCTAAAGCTTCACCACTCCAACCATAAGAACCAAATACCCCCGCCGGTTTGGTATTATCACCGCTAGAGAGGACAATTCCTAATGCGGTATGAATGGGAGTAGGTGCGTGTCCACCAATGGTAGGAGTACCAATGATAAAACCATCTGCTTGTTCGAAGCTGGTACGGATTTCGTCAGCAGAAGCAAATTCACAGTTGACAGATTTAACTGCAACGCCACCTTTGGTTAATCCTAACGCCATTGCTTGTGCTAAGGTGGCAGTGTTGCCATAAGCGGAAGCGTAGAGAAGTGCTACGGATATTTCTCGATCTTTTTGAGCGCGACTCCACTCACTGTAGGATTTGGTTAGTTCAATTAAACTGGTGCGTACCAAGGGTCCATGACCGACAGCATACATTCTCACCTGTAAATCGGAGATTTTCTCCAAAGCTGATTCCACATGAGTTGCATGAGGAGCCATGAGGCAATTAAAGTAATAACGTTGGTCTTCTTTGAAAGTTTCCCAATGATCATCAAATACTTCTTCACCACAGATGTGAGCGCCAAATAGCTTATCTGTAAAAAGAATTTGGGTTTGTTGGTCGTAAGTACAAAGTGCTTCAGGCCAGCGGGGACTAGGAGTAGGTAAGAATTTCAAGACATGACCTTTACCTAAATCTAGGGTTTCTTTCCCCCGCATGACGAGAACTTTGATATCTTGGTCGGTGAAAGCAGCACGTAAATTATTAGCAGCGGGAAGGGAACAAACAAAGGTAATTTGGGGTGCGATCGCTAAAATTGCTTTTAAAGTAGGAATACGATTGGGGTTAAAATGTCCCAAAATTACATAATCCAACTTTTGCACATTAATAGTTTTCTGTAATGCTTCCAGATAAATTTCTGTAAATCCTTCGGCGGGAGCGTCTGTTAATGCAGTCTTATCGGCTTCTATTAAATAGCTATTAGAAGTAGTTCCCCGTTCTAGAGCATATTCAATTTCAAACCGCAACCGGGACTTACTACGCGATCGCATTACTTTTGTGTTAGTAGCAATTGGTAGTATTTGTACGTCTCTTGGTCTGGAATCGCTCATGGATACTTGTTGGGTCGAAAAAACTTGAGAAACCCAATTTTTAGCTGATTCAACAGCGTTAGAAAATGAATCTGGAAGTGTCATAGTTATTATGAAAGATGGGTAAATAAATATCTGTGTATTGGAAAATAGGAGGTAGGGGCGCAGGGACTGCGCCCAGTCAGGAGTCAGGAAAAAGAAGGAAGATAGGAAAATAGGAAAGAAGAAGGAAATTTTACTCTTACTTCCACTGACTAATGACTAATTAATAGTAATTTCCTACTTTGCGATGACGAACTGCGGTAATTCCATCGGGTTTAGAAACTTTGCCATCTTCAACTGTGCAGTATAAAATCCAGTGATCACTACATTCCATGTTGCTGATTACTTCACATTCCATGTATGCGAGTGCGTCGGTAAGAATGGGTGAACCGTTTTTAGCAGTTTGGATTTTTATGTCTGCAAATCTATCAGCACCGGGATTTAAACGTTTGAGAAAATGCTTTTTCAGGTCTTGATAGTTGCCTTCTTCTAGAACATTGAGAACAAAGCGATCGCCTACTTGCATTAAGTCATCTAAAGCGCGATCTTTAGCTACAGCAATGGTAAAACCTAAAGGCTGTAAACTGGCTTGTGTCACCCAAGAAGCGATCATTGCACCGCTAATATCGCCTTTTTTGGCAGTGACAATATACAAACCATTGCTAATTCTTCCCAACGCTTTTTCCATGTTCACGTCGAGAGATTTGATTTGTTTAATATTGCGTTCCCGCACTAACAATTGTCCCAAAGCATTGCCGGCTTCTGTAAATTGTTTATAGGTGGAATCTGTGGGGGTTTCTTTAATACGAATGGCTGGAAAAGCTTCCTTAATACCTAAATCAATAAATTTGCGTCTGAGAGTATCAATCGGTTCATCATCGCCACCATAGGACTCAAATAAACCCACAACTTGCTTATTTTTAGCAACGGCTAATAAAGAACTAATTGCGGCTTGTGCTTTAATTGCACTAGTAGAAGGCATCCCTACAATTAAACCAGATGCTCTGCCGGCTAATTCTTGAATTTCTTGGCTTTCTGCGGTGTTGAGATCCAATACTTCCACACCAACACCAGCTTTTTGCAAACCATCACCAATTGAGTGTGCCAAGTGATCGCTATGTCCATAACCAGAAACATAAAACAACCCTACAGTAGTTTCTGTTTTTGCTTGTTTTTGACTCCAATTGTGATAACATTCTCTGAGAATATCGAGGTTATGATGTAGTAATGGTCCGTGTCCATTGGCAATAATTTTGATTTCCCCAAGTTCACCCATTCTCTTCATTGCATTTAGCAAAGAACGAGCATTTGGACCCATTAAACAATCATAATAAAAGCGAAAATCAGCTTCAATTGCTTCTAAATCTTCGTCGAAAGTGCGATCATCACAGTAGTGCATTCCAAAGGCATCACAAGTGTAGAGAACTTGGGTTTTGCGATCAAAGCTAAAAATAGTATCTGGCCAGTGTAAATTTGGCGCACTGACAAATTCCATTTCGTGATCTTTACCAATTTTTACGCGATCGCCACTTTTAACAATTCGCTTAGAAAAAGGTTCATGTACCAAACCTTCTAAAAATTGCAAAGCCACTTTAGAAGCTAAAACAGTGGCTCTAGGTGCTAACTGTAAAATATCTTCTACTAAGCCACTATGATCAGGTTCAGTATGGCTAACAATTATATAATCAATCGTTTTAGGATTAACTAAACCTTTAAGAGTCTCTAAATAAAGTTCACGAAACTTCTGGTGAGAAGTATCAATTAAAACTGTTTGTTCACCTCTAATTAAATATGAATTATAGGTTGTACCATTTTGTAAACCAAATTCAATATCAAAACGATCCCGATCCCAGTCTAGAGAACGAATCGCAGTGGTATTAGGGGCAATTTCTACAGTTTGTATAGTTAATCGGTTCTGAACGTTCTCTGATATCATTACCATGATTTCACAATAGAAAATAAACAATCATTTCTTCTGCCCCCATTCTCGCTATTATTCTTATTTAAAGCTGTAATGAAAAATATATTTCGGAAAATTAAAGTTGTAGGCACAGATACAGTTTTTACTTTAATTTAGATTAAATTGGACTATGAAATCACAAAATACAGCAGTAATCAATACCCTATTTGTCGTAAGTATTATTTATACTTATGTCCTATTGGTAGAGTATCAATACTGTTCGGTTAAGACTAAAAAACAAAAATACGTAGGTTGGGTTGTTCGCGTTAGCGTTGCGGAGCAATCGGAACGAAACCCAACATTTTCAATGATTTGTTGGTTTTATACAATATGTTGTTTACGTGGAAATTTTCGTTAACCGAACAGTATTGGGTAGAGTATCCTGGCTGTAACCGTACTAATCATAAAACTAAGTTTACTTTTAAATCTTCATAATTTATGTTTAAACTTTACGATTACTTGATATTTATTTTGTAGCTTTATTTTAAAATAAGAGAGAGACATTATTTATGTCACTAAAAAGGTATTTTGTACGAAGAGTACATAAGTGAAATTTATTGACATACTATGATTACAACAATGGTATATTTAAAAATTGGCTCAAAGGAAGCCGTTACAGTAATCAGGGAAGTATTTATTAATTCCAAATATAAAAAAGTATTTTCTCTGATTTTTGAACAAGTACATATAGCGGATTACCAAATTTGGTTACAAATCAATCAGCATCTTTTGTATAGCCATCTACAACATTTAAATAACCTCTATTTAAGAGGCATTTTGAGAACCTTATAGCTTAGGTGAAAAATCTCTAAAACCTCTTTTTTTATTGTCATTTACTTCCTTATTCATTCATATTTCGTGACTTTTGTGTAAGTCCTAAACTTGTTGTGGGTTTTGCAAATACTTGAAAAACTTTATATTGTATTTCTTCTTGATAATTAATTTGCAATCCCAAAATGCAAATAGAGAAGAAATGTCCGTACAAAAATAGCATAGGAGATTAGTTGAATGACTAAAATTATCGAAGAATCCACTAAAAAGAGACTTCATCTTCCTTATTTAGACGGATTGAGGGGATTAGCGTCTTTATATATTGTCCTCGTACATATTGAACCATCAATTGAAGGACAATTGCCTATAATGTGGTCATTATTTGGAGAAATCATGAAATATGGTGCATTTAGTGTTGTCATTTTCATTGTTCTTTCTGGTTATGTTTTGATGCTGCCAGTAGCGCGTTCTGAAAATGGTCAGTTATCAGGAAGTTTCATGAATTATATTAAGAAGCGATCGCGGCGAATTTTACCACCCTACTATATAATACTGTTTATCTGTTTACTATTAACAGCAATTATCTTGGGTTTAGAAAAATTTACGGATTTTCAATGGAATACAGAAGCAGGACTAGGAGCATTTTCTCCCAGATTTTCTTTGATGGATGTCTTGCTTAAACTACTCATAGTTCATAATCTTGACAGCAACTCATATCTAACTATTAACCCACCCATGTGGACTGTCGCCACAGAATGGCAAATATACTTTTTATTTCCGTTATTATTGTTACCTATATGGCGAAGGTTGGGATTATTTGGGATTGTCATTATTACCTTTTTAATTGGTTTAACTCCTCTATATTTGTTGAATGGATTATTTGAATCAGCCAATCCTTGGTTTTTATGTATATTCTGTTTAGGAATGGCAGCAGCAGATATTGGATTTTCCCAAAAACCCAAGTTAGTAGCTATCAGAAATTCTTTACCTTGGGGTTGGTTGGCTATTATCTTTAGCTGTCTTGCTGTCATCACTGAATGGCGACGGCTAGGACTGCATATATGGATTAATCAAACTTTCGCCGGTCTAGCATTTGCCTGTCTATTTATTTCCTTAACCAAGTCAATAATAGAGGACAAAAAACCATCTTTAATCCTACGGATCTTACAACATCCTTTAGCGATCGCCCTGGGAACATTTTCCTATAGTCTCTATCTTACTCATGGACCAGTTTTAGTTTTTGTGCGTTACTTCCTGTTTTACCTACCAATCTCACCAGATATGTTTGCAGCAGGATGTTATTTAATAGGTACGGTGATGTCACTCATTATTGCTTACTGGTTTTACTTATTCTTTGAGCGGCCATTTATGTCTAATTTTTTGAAAAAGCGAAAAATCAAAGATGCCGTGATCTCATAAAAGTCTTAGACATAAAGACCCCATGAAAAATCGAGCAGCGGTCAGTAGTAAAACCCTTTTTGTGCATCTAAAATATCTAAGAGACTTCCAAATAAAAAAATGTCCCAAAACTGATGCAGAAATTCTCTCTCTGTGTACTCTGTGCCTCTGTGGTTCGTTTCTTAGGATAATTTATTTCTTGGAAGTCTCTAATCCAGAAGATTTTGGCTTTAAGGCTTACTTATTTCATATTAATACTTATAAATAAAACATCCTCCAGCCGAAGAATTAATCATCACTAATTACCAAACTAGTCCACTTTAACGGTAAACTCATATATTGCAGATCCCCGACTTCTCAAAGAAGTCGGGGATCTAAATCCAAAATGTTTACCCTCATGACTGGAGAATTAAGACTTTGGGCATAGAATTACGCAGTTTCGTATTTCTAGACAATCTGCAACCTCAACACGCCGCATACATGGGAACAGTAGCCCAGGGTTTCTTACCATTACCGGGGGATACATCCCTATGGATTGAAATTTCCCCTGGTATCGAAATCAACAAGATTACGGACGTAGCCCTGAAATCCGCTTCCGTTCGTCCTGGAGTGCAAGTAGTAGAACGTCTATATGGACTATTAGAAGTGCATTCTGGCTCTCAAGGGGAAACACGAGCCGCTGGAGATGCGATTTTGGCATTTTTAGGCGTAAAAAAAGAGGAATGTATTAAACCTCGCGTAGTTTCTAGCCAAATTATCCGCAATATTGACGCTTACCAAACCCAACTTATTAACCGTACCCGACGAGGACAACTGCTACTAGCAGGACAAACCCTCTATGTATTGGAAGTTGAACCAGCCGCTTATGCAGCACTAGCAGCTAATGAAGCAGAAAAAGCAGCGCAAATTAACATCCTCGAAGTTCAAGCTGTCGGTAGTTTTGGCAGACTTTATTTAGGTGGCTCAGAACAGGATATTTTAGCAGGAGCAGCGGGCGCTTTAGCCGCAATTGAAAACTCACCTGGAAGGGAAAATTCCCAAGGTAAGCGTAACGAATAAGGAACAAGATTGACGCAACTAACATATTAGTAGGGTGCGTCAAATGTTAAAAATCTGTTTATTCTTACCCCATAATCGAGTCTGACGCACCTTAGAGGATGTTTTAAAAGTGGTATCCCGTAATTTTCATCACATTGTTACCCCCTTTCCCCTTGTAAAGGGAAACAAGAAAAATCTGCTTCCCTCCCCTTCACAAGGGGAGGGTTAGGGAGGGGTAAAAGATTTGATACAGCAATCATGACTTTTCAAACACCCTCTTACAAAAAATATTAAATGTGAAACTTGCGTAAGTCCTAAAGGAGCAAAAAATGGCAAATCAACAACATCTCAATGTATTACGTTCAGGAGCAGTTACCTGGATAGAATGGAGAAACAAAAATTCCCAAATTGAAATTGATCTTAGTGCTGCAAATCTACTAGGAGAAAATCTCCGCGGAGCAAATCTCCAAGGGGTAAACTTGAATAAAGTAAATTTAGCTCACGCTTTATTGGTGCGAACTAATTTCAGTCATGCCAATCTCAGTAATGCTATTTTTTATCAAGCCAAATTAATAGAAGCTAACTTAAGTCAAGCGAATTTGAGTATTGCTAATTTGAGTGGGGCAATTTTAACCCAGGCTAATTTAAGTTTTGGCAACTTTATTGGTGCTGATTTTAGTGGTGCAAATCTGGAAAATACTATCATTAACGATGCTAATTTAATTGGTACAGATTTCCAAAATGCTAATTTAAAAAATGCTGATTTAGCCGCAGCGCAACTTATTCGCAGTAATTTAAGTTTTGCAAATTTGATGGCAGTTAATTTAATTACTGCTAACTTGAGTGAAGCAAATTTATATGAAGCAGAATTAATGACTGCTCAACTTTATCAAGCTAACTTACATAAAGCTAATTTAACCAAAGCTCATTTAGGAAACGCATTTTTATCTAAAGCTAATTTAACGGAAGCTAATTTAACGGAAGCTGATTTAAGTTGGGCAAATTTGAAAGGTGCGAATTTAGCCGGAGCAAATTTGCACGGTGCAACTATTAGGGGTGCAAATTTTCAGGGAGCAAATTTGAAAGGGACGATTTTAGAGAATAACTTAGAATTATTAACACCAAAGAAATGCAATTAACGGTAACGAGGTAATATGTTAAAATAAAATCAACTGTAACAATAAATCAATGCACATTCAAAAAGTCATTATCAAAAACTTCCGCTGCTTTGAGCATTTGGAAGTTAATTTAGATCCCGATATCAATATTTTTGTTGGCAATAATGGATCAGGTAAGAGTGCGTTATTGGATGGTATTGCTGCGGCAATGTTTGCTTCATATATACGTTGTATTCAGCTAATTGAAAGTATAAGATATCAACAAACTAACCCTTTTTCACAAGAAGATTTTTCAGTCAAACAAAAAGAAAATCAACAAAAACATTATGCAGAATTTACTGTATCAACTACAGATTTTTTAGATTGGAGAATAGTCTACGAAAAAAAGTTTATTTATAACAAGGAAGATATTTCTACAGCAGTCACAGGTATATCTTTATCAGAAGAAGCAAATAAGGAGTTTTTTGCTGAGTTGCAAAATAAATGTGATACTTTGAAAAATGACCCAAAATCTGAGCTTTCTGTCATAGGTTATTATAAAAGTGATCGTAATTTAACTAATCTTGAATACCAAGAAAATATTTCCAATCTACCTTTAGATAGATTTGATTCTTTAAAAAATGCTTTAAGTGCAACAGCTAATTTTACTGATTTAGCCACTTGGTTTTTTTGGCGTGAGTATGAAGAATTGAGAGAGGGAAAAAATCAAAAAGATATTAACTTTGAACTTCCAGATTTAAAGCAAATACGAAAAGCTATTTCTACTATTATTGCTCCTAATGCTCGCGTTTATTTTTCAGGTGCAACATCTGCAAAATTGATGGTTGAGTGGACAATGGAAACAGGAGAAAAACGAGAACTTTTACTTAGTCAATTAAGTGCAGGTTATCGCAATATGTTAGCGTTGGTGATGGATTTTGCGCGGCGTTTAGCACAAGCAAACCCACACATGGAAAACCCATTATCAGCAGAAGCCATTTTGATGATTGATGAGTTAGATTTACATTTACATCCAACGTGGCAACAAAATATTATTCCTGATTTAAAAAAGGTATTTCCCAACACTCAAATTATCGCCACTACTCACAGTCCCGAAGTTGTAACAACAGTTAAACAAAATCAGGTGAAGATATTAGAAGATTATCAAATCAAGGAATGTCCATCACCTACCAAGGGGATGAAAAGTTCAGATATTGTCAGATATGTTTTAGGGTTGAGTGATTTAAGACCAGATACGGAAGAATCAAGAACACTGACACGCCTTTTTGAAGCAATTGATAATGGTCAATTAGAAGAAGCAAAACGCCTCAGACAAGAATTACAACACTGGGAATCTTATGATCCAGATATGACTAGAGCAGATATGCAAATCCGCAAATTGGAACGGAGGAATGCGGTGTGAAAAAAGTGCTGAAATCCCCAGAACCAGAGGAACTTAAAAAGTATAAAGGGCGATTTTCTTTACAGATAAAGCGATGGAGTGATTTAAAAAAGAACCGAGAAACTTTGAATGCAATTCGTGACACTTTAGCGACTGATCAAAAGGGACTTTGTGCCTATTGTGAAATGTCCCTTCATGAGAAAAATCGTTCTGTAGAACATTTTATTCCTCGTAACCAATCAACAAAAGAAAATAATCATGATCTAGATTGGCAAAATATGCTTGCTATCTGTCTTCCTCCAGGTGGAATGAAAGATGAAGACTTGGAAAATCCACAACTACTGAAAGATTTACCATGTTGTGGCAAAAAGAAGGATGGTGACATACCTGATGGTAGATTATTAAATCCTCTGAATTTACCAACATTACGTCTATTTAAATTCAGTAGTAAAGATGGTGAAATTAGACCTGATAAAAAAGCTTGTGAAGATTCTGGTATTCCTATAGAAAATGTTCAATTTACTATTGATACTCTGGAACTTAATGTCCAAAGATTGAAAGATCAACGATTAGTTGTAATTGACGAAATAGAAAAAGAACTTGATGATGAGACAATTGATATAAATGATTTAGAAGAGAAAGTTGCAGCCGAATATTTTGGTAATGGTACAGACAATTGGCATCCGTTTTTTACAACTATTCGCTGGGTTTTAGGTGCAGGTGCAGAACGACATCTTATGAATATTTATTATTCAGGTTAACAATAAATAAGATCCCCGACTTCTTAAAGAAGTCGGGGATCTGACTCCTGCGACGAGATGTCAAAAATATGTTAATTGAGCAACGTTTGATTAAACAAAATAAAATCTGCCCTTTCATCTATCTAAAGAAATAGATTTTAATTTGTAATTAATCTAAAATTAATCTATTGATAAAAAGGTGCTTTTTTTTGAACAAAGTTACAATTCTGGAAAAAAGTCTGATAGATTATAGCCATAGTGTGGCGTATCCCTGCGAACTGCTTGCAGCAGCGCTTCGCTATCGCCGGAGGCATCAGCCATAACCCAACATTATCAGGGATTTTGTTGGGTTTCGCTGTCGCTCAACCCAACCTACATTTCCTTGACCGACAAGTATTGCGTCTCATCTGCGAGAATCTTATCAACTCGATTCCCTCTTATTAATTTAGTTGGTGCATATTATGGATATCTTATTTGTTCACGGTGAAGAAAGTCAAAACATCATCGGATGTTATGGAAATACAGAAGGAATTGCGGCAGTGGTTGTCACAGTATTTCCAGACAATAGTAAATATGAAATTATTGATTCCGTTTTCCGTCGTCGTCTAGGATTGAAGCCAACTGCTAATGATTTAATAGAACTGGCTAACACCCATAAAGTTAAATATATTATCGGCAATAAACTCATGGAAAACGTTTACAGTGGGGGAACATTAGACAAAAATTATGAGTTTCCTATTGAAATTCAATGGGAAACCAATGAAATTAATGTTGAGAAATTACTGTTTCTCACCGAATGTTATCTCAATGAAGGTAGGTTAAATTTAGCTGCTGATGTCGAAAACGTCATCGAAAAAGAATTACGGTCTTTCGACTTGCAAAAATGCCGGGATCATGGTCAAGCCAGCCACAGGATATTTGCATTCTTTCATGCGATCGCTGCTGCGCGTTCATTCATCCCCTCCTGGGCAAAAGCTTAAAAAAACCTAAAGGTTGACTGTACAAAATAATCAAACTTCAAAAAGCTTATATTTTCTTTCTCCACACTTGTTCCGAGTCTCGCTATATTAGCAAGTAATAGGAAAAGTTGAAAAGGAGTTGAGAAAAGATGGAAACTAAGCCCATGAACCCATCTCTAGCACTCGCGGACATCCCCCCCGGTTATCTGAATATTATGGGTTATGTTGACCAATCAGAAGTTAATGGACCCGGTTGTCGGGCTGTTGTCTGGGTACAAGGTTGTAACCGTGAGTGTTCTGGTTGCTTTAATCCTGACTCCTGGGCATTTGAGATTAATGATTTAGTTGCTATTGATACCCTCGCTGAAAGTATTCTCAAAAATCCCCAGAATACGGGTGTAACTTTTTCCGGTGGTGAACCATTTTGGCAAGCACCTGCACTAACAATTTTAGCGAAAAAATTAAAAGCAGCGGGTTTAAATATCATGTCTTTTACTGGTTTCACACTCCAGCAATTACAATCTGATTCCGCACCTCCTGGTGCAAAAGAATTATTGGCAGAATTAGATATTTTGATTGATGGTCCTTTTGTCAAATCTCTAGCAATTAATTCTCCTGATTCTCCCGTTTCTTCTAGTAATCAAAAAGTCAATATCTTTAATCCAGAATTTGCAGATAAAATTACTTGGGCTAGTGATCAAATTGAAGTCCACATTCTCAAAGATGGTAATCGTATTGTTACAGGTTATCAAGGTTTATTGGAATTAAGCTAATTTTAGGGAGGCTGAAAAATCAAGATACAGCACTTTCTAATGTTATGAAGTACAGTTTTTTATCACCAAACCCGTAGGGGCGCAGGGCCTGCGCCCTCCATTGTGTTTCATAAGAACGAGAATTGCTGTAAGTTTGTTTTTCAGTCTCTCTCAGTGAAAAAAGTCTATAAAATTTCAACGTTTAAAAACTATCATTTTATTACCCACAACTGGACTACGGGCAATTATTTTCTCTTGAAAATCAACAACTTCTAAATGGATAAAATTAAGTTCTTGGGAACGTTGTAATATATCCGCTGCTAGTTTGTCCTGTTGAGATTTTTCCAGGTTATACCAAATATCGCTAATTTTCACAGTTAAATCGCTGGTACGGAAATTAGCTTGAAGAGGTTTTATGAGTTGAGAAATAATATTTTTATCCTGCGTATTTTTAACAGCAATGGTAATATCTGAAAACTGATTTTCAATTGCTGCTAGTAAAGCTTGTTCAGGTGTTAATTCGATAACTGGAGTTGGGGTAGTTTCAGTTTCTATAACCGGAGTTGGTATGACTTCCGGTTCAACAACTGGGGTGGGGGTTGGTATGACTTCAGGTTCTATAACTGGGGTGGGAGTTGGTTCTGGTTCTATAACTGATTTTGGTGGGATAACCTCTTCTACCGGGGGAACAGTTGCGACTTCCACAGATTTAGGAATAAACATAAATGTAGTTATTCCTATTGTCACCACAAAAATTACTGCAAAAATCCCTGTCAGCACCGTATCTGATACATTATTAGATATATTTGATGGTAGAAATAAGCGGAATGTCCTTAAAAATCCATCCCAACGCCATAAAAAATTAGTTTTTTTCTGAGTATCAGCGGGTGTTTCTGTCTCCAGTTTAACTACTGTAGTTTCTAAAACACCAATCGTTCCCCGCAAAACTTGGATAATTGCCGTTTTCCAAATTGGTTGATTTTTTTGATAGAGTGTAGGTGCGGGTTCACTTCTTGGTTTTCTACGTTTTTCTCCTGACATGGAACTTTTACCCAAATTAGCGAATCAAAAATATCAATACCTTGTCCAAATTGGAAAAAGTCTTGATTTGTAGGTTGGGTTGAGGTACGAAACCCAACAAATGCGTTGGGTTGCGCGATCGCTTAACCCAACCTACGAAAAATGGACAAGGTATTGAAATGTAGAAAACGTATTGTGACTATAATCATCTATTGTGCCATTTTAATAAAATATGAATATTAACCGCCGTCAATTTTTGTTTTTAAGTGGAATCAGCACCATAGCATCTGGATTTTTGAGTGGGAAATTGTCAAATTCAAATTCTCTCATACAATCAGCAACAGCAGCTAAACCAGTCAAAAAAGATTTATTATTGCGTTTTGTCTCCGTTGCTGATACAGGAACTGGGACTAAAGGACAATATGCTGTAGCAAATGCTATGAATTTTTATCATCAGCAAAATCCTTATAATTTGGTAGTTTTAGCTGGTGATAACATCTACAATAATGGGGAAATTGAGAAAATAAATGAAGTTTTTGAACGTCCCTATCAACCTTTACTAAAAAATGGTGTCAAGTTTCATGCTTGTTTAGGCAATCATGATATTCGCACTGATAATGGTGTTCCCCAAGTTAAATATCCTGGTTTTAATATGCAGGGACGTTATTACACATTTAGTCAAAATAAAGTTCAGTTTTTTGCGTTAGATACTAATGGTAATGCTGATTGGAAAAATCAATTAATTTGGTTAGATAAAGAATTAAGTCTGAGTAAAGCACCTTGGAAAGTTGTCTTTGGTCATCATCCGATTTATTCGTCTGGTCATTATGGAAATAATACAAGTTTTATTAAAACCTTTACTCCTCTATTTAAAAAATACAATGTTCAACTTTATATCAATGGTCATGAACATAATTATGAACGAACTCGCGCTATTAATGGAACTACCTATTTAATCTGTGGTGCTGGTGCTGGTAATCGTCCAGTTGGTCGTTCTCAATGGACAGAATATTCAACCAGTGATTTGAGTTTTGCTGCCTATGATGTGTATGCAGATAGAATGGAAGTGAGTGCTATTGGTACTAATAATCGCGTTTTTGATCAGGGTGTAATTAAATTAAATAGTGTTTAATGAAAGGAGTCAGGAGTCAGGAGAAGAAAGAACGAGTCAGGAGGAAGAAAGAAGAATAATCAATATCAAAGAACTTTTCCTCCCCCTATTTCCTGTTCCCTGTTCCCTGTTCCCTGTTCCCTACTATTTAGTAATGGTTGAGGTTGATTCCTGCTTCTTTTGCCATTGCGTCTAAACCTTTAAATTCTAAGGTTTTGATGGCTTTGGTGGAAAGTTTCAATTTTACCCAACGGTTACCAGCAGGCCACCAAACCCGCTTTGTTTGCAGATTAACGTGCTGTAGACGCTTGGTGTGACGGTTAGAGTGGGAAACGGAACAAGCGTTATTGGCTTTTTTACCAGTTAGTTCACAACGACGGGACATAATAAATATCTCCTAGAGTTCTATTTTAAGACAACCTTCCCATTATATCTCAACAAGTTCGGGAAAAAGAATAATTATCTAGTATCTGGGGAATTATGGCAAGCATTACCGACCTTTTGAGAAAATCTTAGAGGATGTTTGAAAAGTGGTATTCCGTAATTTTCATCACATTGCTACCCCCCTTAGTCCCCCCTTGTAAAGGGGGGAAACAATAAAAATCCAGTTCCCTCCCCTTTACAAGGGGAGGGTTAGGGTGGGGTAAAAAATATTTGATACATCAACCATAACTTTTCAAACACCCTCTTAATCTTGACTTTTGATTACTTGTGTTATTCTTGTGTATATACAAAATGTATTTATAAAGTAAATGGAATTTGAATGGGACGAACATAAAAATCAACACAATCACAAAAAACATGGACTTAGGAATGTGAATTAAATAAGGTGCAAAAGTAGGGTGTGTTAGCGACAGCGTAACGCACCATTCCAGGTTACATCAGAATTGCAGGTTATTAAATTTGCGTTCCTTAGCTTTGAGGAAGCACAAGAAATTTTTCAGGGAATCGTTTTTACGTCAATTGATGAACGATTTGACTATGATGAAGAAATTAGAGAAATTACTATTGGTGCAATACAAGGAATTATTGTTGTTACCGTAGTCCATACCGAAATAAACGGTAAAATCCGTCTAATTTCAGCCCGAAAAGCCACCCCTAAAGAAAGGAGACAATACTATGAATATCTCGCCGCAACGTCTTGAAGAAATCCAAAATATCCCAGATTCTGCTATTGATACTTCTGATATTCCCGAATTAGATGATAACTTTTGGCAAACCGCTAAAATGGTGAAACCTATTACTAAAAAAGCTATTTCCATTCGCTTAGATAGTGACGTTTTAGAATGGTTTAAACACCAGGGAAAAGGCTATCAATCAATGATTAATACTGTGCTGCGTTCTTATATTAACCATCAAGAAAATCTCTAAAAAAATAAAGTGTTACAACCGACTTCTCCGAGAAGTCGGTTATCTGGCTGTTTACTTGCTGGCTTGTTCTGTTAGCTTGGTGAGTACGTCATTGGAACGTTCTACAAAGGATTTCATCCCATCTGCATCAAAGCCTTTTTGCGATATAAGTGCCAAATCATAAACGTGCTGACACATCATATTAACTAATTGGCTAGATTGTGACTCCCCATCACCCTGAATAATACTACCTTGACTGAGATTAACCAAGTTTTGAATTAACGGGTGAGCAGTATTTACTAGTAAAATATGTTCTTCGGGGAATTCGACGGTTTGCTGCTGCATCATAGCACTCATTTCTCGCATCCGCCGCAGAAATTCGGGTAATAACACCATTGCAGGTGGTGTTCCCTGTGGGTCGTCTGATTTTAAGGACTCGGTGCGGATGTTGAGTTTTGGCTTGTTGAGGGCTTTCTCAAATAGTTCTTTAATGACTTCTCCTTTGGTCTTGTTGGTGGTGGGGTCAACAATTTCGCTGGTTTTGTCATCGAGAAGAGTGTTATCGAGGTCAGAGTCTACCCGTGTAAATTTAACATCCCGATATTCTTGTTCTAGGAAGTTAATGAAGTGGGTATCAATGAAGGAGTCCATAAAGAGGACTTCTAAACCTTGATTTTTGTGCAGTTCTATGTATGTGGATTGAGTAGCTGCATCGGTGCTGTAGAATACCTTGTTTTCGTGACGTTCTTTGTTCCGTTCTAGGTATTCTTTCAGCGTGGTGTAGGGGATGCTAGTCGCGTTTGCTGGGGTAACATCTTGCCAAACATCACCGTCAGCAGATTGAACTTCAACGGCTGCGGTGTCGGCTACAGGGGCTTCTAATTTGGCTGTACTGCGGAAGATGATGATGTCTTCAACTTGTTTTTTGAATTTATCATCGTTGAGAACGCCAAATTTCACGAATGTTCCCAAGTCTTTCCAGGCTGTTACGTATTGTTCGCGGTTATCACGGTATAATTCTTTGAGTCTATCGCCGACTTTTTTGGCTATATAATCTCCTATTCTCTTAATAGTGCGATCGCCTTGTAATGCACTTCGAGAAACGTTCAAAGGTATATCAGTGCTATCAATCACGCCCCGCATGGGCATTAAAAACTGGGGAATAATTTCCTCACAGTTGTCACTGACAAACACCTGATTGCAGAATAACTTAATTTGTCCCTTGGTGACATCTACATCAGGACGCATTTTCGGGAAATACAAAATCCCGTTAATCACAAAGGGATAATCTGTATTCAAATGCACCCACAGCAAAGGTTCTTCTTGGAAAGGATACAAATAGCGGTAAAACTCTAAATAATCTTCCTTGGTGAGATTAGTGGGAGATTCCCGCCATGCAGCTTTTTGTTTATTTAAAACTTCCCCATCCATTTTAATGGGAACTGACATGAAATCGCAGTAAGTCTTGACAAGATTCCTAATTCGTGCTGGTTCTAAAAATTCCTCTTCTTCCCCTTCTAATCTGAGGATAATCGTAGTTCCGCGACTGGTGCGGGAAGATTCATCTAAAATAAATTTGGGTGAACCATCACAAGTCCAACGCACGGCTTGTGCGCCTTCCTGGTAAGATAAAGTATCAATTTCTACTTGCTTTGCTACCATGAAGGATGAGTAGAAACCCAAACCGAAATGACCGATAATCGGTTGATCTGCCTTACCTTCATACTTGTCAATAAATTCTTCAGCACTGGAGAAAGCAACTTGGTTAATGTATTTTTTTACTTCCTCTGCTGTCATGCCAATGCCATTATCAGCTATTGAGAGAGTTTTGTTGTCTTTATCAATGCTAATTGTAATTTCCGGTTCACCAATTTCGCCATTGTATTCCCCAGCGCGGGATACCATGTTTAACTTTTGGATAGCGTCTACCCCGTTGGATACCAGTTCCCGCAAGAAGATTTGATGATCTGAGTAGAGAGACTTCTTGATAATCGGGAAAATATTATCGGTATGAATACTGATATTGCCTTGTTCTAACATAGTTATCCGTCGGTTTTACTTGCAGATATATTTTATGAAAATCAATTTTCGGTGATTTTATCGCTTTTGGGGTCAGGAATACCTCTTCATTATGATTCGGATTACACTACCAGGATTATTGTTGATGGTTTTAGGCATTTATAATAAAAATTAAGTATATTCAACTATCTTGAGGAATAATTCTATGGAACCGATAACTTTAGCTACTGCCATTACTACCATATTTCTCACTGGAGTGTTACAGAAACAGGGTGAAAATTTTAGTGATTTTTTCATGCAAAAGGTTGGTGAAGCGCTTGCTGTCATTCGCAAGCATTCCCCAGAAACAGCAGCAGCGTTAGCAGCAGGGAATCCAGAAGTATTATCTCTCAATTCAGAAGTTTTACAACAAATTCCCTCAAATCCGATTTTTGCGGAATTAGTTGCTACTGCTGACACAGAGGAAAATACCACATTTCAGGAAAAGTATCAAGCGGTGAAAGCTGGTGGCACAATTAATATTATTGGTAAACAGATTAATATTTCCCAAGCTGGTACAGGCAATACTCAGCATAATACCTTTAGTAACTTCTGAACTTATATTATATGGATAAGTATCTGATCGTTTTAGAAAGAACTGAAACAGGATTTTCCGCATACTCTCCTGATGTTTGGGGTTGTATTGCTACGGGGGAGACATTGGAAACAACGTTAGAGAATATGCGTTCAGCTTTAGTTTTCCATCTTCAAGATAGTACATCAATTCCCCCACCTCGTGGTATTGATGCTTATTTGGATGCTTTACGTGAGTCAGAGGGTGAGGAATTTTATCTAACCCATATTGGGGTAGAAGTTTTAAAGTGAGAAATTTAATTCAGGAGGTTTGAGTTATGGAAGAATTACTAGAACTTCAACAATTGCTGATTAATGGCAATATTCCTGGTGCATTGCTGCTAGTTGAAGAGATGACTGAAATGAGCAAAGATGATAAACTGAATAAGATTTTTAGTTTTGGCAAAATTATTCTTCTGCATCTAATTAAGCAAGCTGCGGAAAAACGAACAACTAGATCATGGGATTTGTCTATTGCTAATGCAGTGAAAGAAATTCAACGCACAAACAAACGTCGTAAAGCTGGGGGAATGTACTTTACAAGTGAAGAATTGCGAGAAACTTTAGAAGATGCTTATGAATTATCATTGAATGGTGCAGCAAAAGAAGCATTTGAAGGTAAATATGAAACCGAAGAATTAGCAGCAATGGTAGATAAGGAAATGATATTACAACAAGCTATTGCTTTAATCTTAGAAAATGTCATATAGACAACAATAATTTTCTCGTTGTTATACTTTGTTTCTCGTTCCCATACTCTGTATGGGAATGAATTCTAGAAGTCTCTGACTTCAATAATAGCAGAGACAGAGCCTCAATGATAGCATTCCCAGTCTGAGACTGGGAACGAGATAACTAGATAAACTAGCAGCAATGGTAAATAAAAAATGATTGACAAACAAATAAATATCCAACAAGACGGACAAGGTAATGTTATAAATAACTTCTTTTCTTCTCAACCCACACAACTACAAGGAAACCCTTTCAAACTACCTCAACCCCGTGAGGGTGGACTGTTTGGACGAGAAAAAAAATTAGAAGAACTCCATGAATTATTGCAAAGTGGTAAAAACGTTTGTGTTGTTTCTGGAATGGGAGGAGTTGGGAAAACTGGACTGGTGCGAGAATATGCCAATTTAACAGAATGTACATCATTCTTTACTGGTGGAATCTATTATATTGATGCCAGAGATAGGCAAAATATGGCTGCGGAAATTATCGCTTTGACTAAATGGAGATTTAAAGCCGAATTACCAGCAAATTTATCTACTCAACAAATGGTAACGGCTTGTTGGCAACAATGGAAATACCAAACAGAAAATGTATTATTGATTCTTGATGATGTATCTGGGTTAGCTGATAATATCAAAACCTATTTACCACCAGCAGATTTAGTTTCCCTGCGGTTGTTGATGACTTCGCGGGAAACACCAGATAAACGCATTGCGGAAAAGTTAGAATTACAAGTATTGTCAGAAGCAGCAGCAGTAGATTTATTAGCCTCAATTATTGGACAATCACGAATTGATGCAGAACCAAAACAGGCTAAACTACTTTGTTATGAGTTGGGATATTTGCCTTTAGCTTTAGAATTGGTGGCATATTATTTAGATGATGAAGACTATCAGGATTTATCACTGTTAGCAATGCGTGGTAAGTTGCAAGAAAAAGTTAAACATCCTGCACTGTCACCAGAAGACGTTCCAGGAGGAATACAAGCACAAAGAGGGTTACAAGCTGCATTTGATTTAAGTTGGGATGAATTAAAACCAGAAGCTAAATATCTCGCTTGTGTGTTGGCTGCTTTTGCACCTTTTCCTATTCGTTGGGATTTTGTTACAGCTATTTATCAACAGTTGCAAGGTGAATTATTTAATGAGGATAATTTAAAAGACCGTTGGTTAAAATATTTAATAAAACGGCATCTAGTGATAACTGTTGAAAAAAATATTTATAATTTACATTTGCTTATTCACGACTATTTTAGTGAACATCTGAAACAACATTCTGATTACAGCCAAATTAAACAAGCATATTGTGATATTTTTGCCATTGTTGCTAGTAATATCAATCAACCAATCAATTTAATAACATTCAATTTAATTGAACCACATTTAAAAAAGATAATTGGTTGGTGTGAAAACAAAGAAGATATTAAATTTGCTTACAGTTTAAATGGTTTAGCACGGTTATACCATTCTCAAGGAGAACACAATAAAGCAGAACCTCTCTATCGTCAGTCTTTAGAAATAAAAAAATGCCAACTAGGTACAGATCATCTTGATGTTGCAAAAATTTTAAATGAGTTAGGATTAATGTATAGTTGCCAAGGACTTTATATTAAAGCAGAATCTTTCTGTTGTCAGTCTTTAGAAATCAGAAAACACCAACTAGGTACAGATAATCTTGATGTAGCTCAAAGTCTTAATAATTTAGCATTATTGCACCATTGCCAAAGACGTTACATTAAAGCAGAATCTTTATATCGCCTATCTTTAAGAATTAGAAAACGCCAATTAGGTACAAGTCATATTGATGTTGCACAAAGTCTTCATAATTTAGCATTACTTTATAAAAATCAAGGACGATATAATAAAGCAGCACTTTACTATCTTCAGTCTTTAGAAATACGTAAATTTCAACTCGGTACAGAACATTCTGACGTAGCACAAAGCTATTACAATTTTGCATTTTTATATGAAGCACAAAATAAATATAAAGAAGCTGAAAAATTATTTAACAAAGCATTAGCAATATATCAAAAAGTATTAGGAAATCAACACCCCAATACGCAAAACGCAGCACTTATGGTAAAAACCTTATACGTAATGAGCTTTTTGCATTGCAAAAAAGATACATTATTTGCTGTTCTTGACGCACTTGCTCAACGAGCAAACCTTCCCGAACTAAATACAGAAATAGCATTAGCATTACTAGAACAGATAGAAAGTGATCCTGATTTATTGTTATCTATTCGAGAGTCTTTGCACCAATAACCAAAAGCATCGGATAGCAATACATAAAAACAGGTTTGCAATGCAATCATAAAATTGTCAGAATCAGGATGTCCAGGATTTAAGGATGTACAGGATTATAAGTGTCAAATTACTTGATAAATTACTAAAATCCTGAAGAAGATCATGCTTGAGTTAACTAAATATAGTGCGATTTTGTGGGAAACTCTCACAAAACTAATTTTGCTTTGCGTAACTCATCATTAACTCACCAAAACCCATTGAGAACAACTACTAAACCCATAAATATAAAACTGCTTAGATAGAAAATAACGCAATAATTAAAGTAAAACCCATAAATCATCCACAATAATGACTCTTATACATATAATCCTGCAAATCCTATAATCCTGGACATCCTGATTCAGACAATTATTCCTAAAGCATCAGATAACAATCCAGAAAAATATTTTCATCATCCATTCATAACTCATCGCAAAAAAAACATAATAAAGCTATTGACTTCCTATTTAAAATATGTTATCCTGAACTTGATAAGGAAGAACTATCTCGCAAACAGACAATTTAACTCTCCGTGCCTCTGCGTCTCTGCGTGAGAAAAAAATAATAACCCTATTTGCCAACCCAATAAAACATTAACTCCTAACACCTTAAAAGCATCGCCCAAAAAAGGTAATAAAACTATTGACATCTCATTTAAAATATGTTATCCTGAACTTGATAAGGAAGAACTATCTTAAATATTCTTACAAAACCAACTGTGACCCGCTTTATCCATGACCAATTCGCCAAAGACTATTTAGAAGAACTACTAAAACCCTTTGGACAAGTTGAAGCCCCCAGCCATTTAGCTGGAGAAATCAGGGAAATAGATGTATTATTTTCCCCCGTCAGCACACAAACCGCCGACATCGAGATATTAGGATTGTTAGGTAAACTAGCAGCTACACCTGCTATCTTTGAACCCTTTCGCAATCCAGCAAGCAAAGAAGAAATCTGTGATTGTTTGTTAAAATCATTAGAAGTGAGAGGTGCATTACAACGAGAAGCAAAACGGAATAAAAACCCCATAGCTACCATAGAAACACCTAAACTATGGGTTCTGACACCAACAGCATCACAAACCCTATTATCGGGCTTTAGAGCCATAGAAAACCCCAATTGGCCAGCAGGAATCTACTTTTTAGCAGATTACTTGAATACAGCCATTGTCGCCATTCATCAATTACCACGTACACCCGAAACCCTATGGTTAAGACTATTAGGACGGGAAACAGTACAAAAAAGAGCAATTGATGAATTAGAAACATTACCAACTAATTACCCATTCCAACAAGCAACGTTAGAATTGCTTTACAACCTCCAACAGACTTTACAGATCAATAAAAGTTCAGAACCAGAAGATAAGGAGTTAATTATGCGGTTAGCACCATTTTATCAACGAGATAAAGAACAAGCTAGACTAGAAGGAGAACAAAAAGGAGAAGAACGTCTAGTTTTACGGCTAATAAATCGCCGATTTGGTGAAATTAAATTATCATTAATCGAGCAAGTTCAATCATTGTCTATAGAACAACTGGAAAATTTAGCAGATGCTTTGTTAGATTTTTCACAAGTTGCTGATTTAGAAACTTGGTTAAAGCAACAGAAACCACAAGAAACAGATAAGTAGGTGAACGGAAAAAACCGTAGACGCGAAGCGGCTTCTCGAAGAGTAATATGTAACGAAAAGTAAAATCGCTCAAACCCTCTTCACTCTTGCCTCTTGCCTCTTGCCTCTTGCCTTGCCATAACGACAATTTTCAATGCTAACCTACTTAGCTGATGACTTAATGTTAGCAATGCTAAAAAGATTAAATTGCAATTTTAAACCATTGTCATTTATTCTTTAAGCATTGCATAAAAAACAAAAATATTAGATATCAATACATAAGCATTGTTTAGCAATCCAAATCTACTCAAATAAAAAATCTAAATAACGTCTTGCCATAAATAAACATTGTATAGTAAACTGATACAAATATTTTTAACAACAAAGTTATCATGCCAGCCCCAGATACTAGTCGCCGCATCACCCCTAGCAACCTCCAGCAAGACATAGATTCTTACAACGGACTCAAAGCCGTCTCTGGTTATACCACTGCTCGTGTAGCAGCCACACCGGAAGCATTACAAAAAGCTTATGCAGAAATGGTGACAAGACAACAAGAAGAAACCGAAAAACAAGCATTATTTAAAGCCTCCGCAGACGCAGCCAAACAAGCAGAATGGGAGTTCCATAATGCTGTTTTAGCCATGAAAGAAGCAGTAAAAGGTCAATTTGGGTCAGATAGTGATGCAGCCCAAGCAGTAGGTTTCAAGAAGAAATCAGAACGGAAACGTCCCACCAAAAAGAAAACCGAGTAGGATATTCTCATGATCTTATACCATTTCTTTATGAAGCTGCGTTGAATTTTGTAACCTTGTCTTTTCCTCCTCTGTGTTCTCTGTGCCTCTGTGGTTCGTTCCTTTCTAAATTTGGGGCATCTTTATACAGAATTGGTATTAGACAAGCGATCGCACTTATATTTTTTCTAAGATCAAAAAGTAGTGATATGGGAAAGTAGGATCAACATATTCTTCCCTCACTATCAAACCAGCTTTAGCAACAGATTCCAAAAACCGCTTTTTAGGATATCCTTTCAATCCCAATTCCCAATAATGTTCATCACAAAGTGGTGTTGTACTCCAAAATTGGGGAATTTCCCAGAGTAAATGTCTGGCTTTAAGTAGAAAAGAAGTTTTGATTTGCAATGACAGATATTGAGTAGTATTGGGAATCGAAATTACCAAATATTTCTTAGTAACTGCGGCGAGTTTTTGCAATGCTAATTCAGATTTTTCGTAAGGGAAATGTTCTAATACCTGAAACAGAACAATTGCATCAAACTTATCTTTTGGTAGTATAAAGTCCGCCGTCAAATCCAAGATTATATCTGGTTTGAGACTAGGATCAATATCCGCAGTAGTTACATTATAATTACTTTGTCGGAGTATTTCTGTAAGCAAAGAATTAAAAATACCAATTTCTAGAACATTTTTAACCTGACTACCCAAGGAAAACAATAACCGCGACTGATGATGATAACTAATAAATCTTTCCTTGGAAAGATATTGCGAACTTGTAATCCCTAACGAAGAAATCAATTCCATAGAAAGCCCCCTATTTACTAATGAAAATTCATTTAAAGTTTAGCGTTGGATAATGGCGGTATGAAAACTAAAAATTCCCTTTCTCAAACTCTTTGCGCCTCTGCGTGTTAGCGAAGCGGGGCGAAGCCTGACAAATTCATACTTTCATTCAGCAACGCCTAAACTTTTTTACTAAAACTTAACCCAGTTTCAGCCTTATCAATGATGATAGTATCACCAGAAACAAAAGTATTTTCCAGTAACTTCGTAGCCAGAGGATTTTCTACCTCTCGTTGAATTGAGCGTTTTAATGGACGTGCGCCATAAACTGGATCATAACCAGCTTCCACAAGATGATCACAAGCGGCTTGAGATATCTCGAAAGAGATTTTTTGTTCTTTGAGCAGATTTTCCACCCGTTTAAGTTGAATACGGATAATATGCCCCATTTCTGAACGATTAAGAGCGTGGAAAAGAATTAAGTCATCTATGCGGTTGAGAAATTCGGGACGGAAGTGACTTCGCAAACCTTCCATCACCTTATTACGCATTAAATCATACTTGGAATCATCCCCAGATACATCCAAAATATGTTCACTACCAATGTTGCTAGTCATAACTATGACAGTATTCCGAAAATCTACAGCCCGTCCTTGGGAATCAGTAACTCTACCATCATCCAATACCTGCAACAAAATATTAAATACATCGGGATGGGCTTTTTCTACTTCATCTAACAGCACCACAGAATAAGGATGTCTGCGAATCGCTTCGGAAAGTTGTCCCCCTTCTTCATAACCCACATATCCAGGAGGCGCACCCACTAGGCGGGAAACTGAGTGTTTTTCCATATATTCGGACATATCCAAACGCACTAAAGCATCATCCGAATCAAAGAGAAATTGAGCTAAGGCGCGGGCGAGTTCGGTTTTACCCACTCCAGTTGGTCCCATAAACAAGAATGAACCGATGGGACGAGAGGGGTCTTTCATCCCCGCACGGGCGCGACGAATCGCCGCAGAGACGGCGGAAACGGCTTCTTCTTGACCAATTACCCGTTCGTGTAAATGACTTTCTAATTTTAGTAATTTTTGCCGTTCGGATTCTAAAAGCCGATTTACAGGGATTCCTGTCCATTTAGCGACAATTTCGGCAATATCGGCTTCGGTGACTTGTTCGCGCAACAAAGTCGAACCTTGAGTTTGCATTTCTAAAAGTTTCGCTTCTTTAACTTCTCGTTCTCGTTGCACACCTTCTAACTTACCGTACTTCAATTGAGCGGCTTTGTTTAAATCATAGTCTCGTTCTGCTTGTTCAATTTGCACCCGCATGGCATCTTCTTCTTTCTTTAACCCGCTGATAGATTCTAAAATCTGCTTTTCCCCTTGCCATTGTTCATTAAATATTTGCTGTTTAACTGTTAAACTGGCAATTTCTTGTTCAATTCGTTCTAATCGTTCTCTAGTTGGAGAAATACTCTGTTCTTCTCCAGATAATGACAGCTTTTCCATTTCTAGCTGCATTAAGCGCCGGTCAATGGTTTCTAATTCCGCCGGTTTGGATGTAATCTCCATTTTTAATTTCGCTGCGGCTTCATCAACTAAGTCAATAGCTTTGTCTGGTAGAAATCTATCGGCAATATAACGCGCTGATAAAGTTGCAGCAGCAACTAAAGCGGAATCGGAAATTTTAACATTATGATGCACTTCATAACGTTCTTTTAAACCTCGCAAAATCGAAATTGTATTTTCTACTGTCGGTTGATCTACATATACTTGTTGAAATCTTCTTTCTAATGCTGCATCTTTTTCAATAAATTTGCGATATTCATCTAAGGTAGTTGCACCAATACAACGCAACTCGCCCCGCGCCAACATAGGTTTAAGCAAATTTCCGGCATCCATTGACCCTTGTTGATTAGAACCAGCCCCGACAACGGTATGTAGTTCATCAATAAATAAAACTACTTGCCCGTTTGATTCCGTAACCTCACGGAGGACATTCTTTAAACGGTCTTCAAATTCACCTCTGTATTTTGCTCCTGCAATCAAACTACCGATATCCAAGGAAATCAATTGGCGATTCTTTAAAGACTCAGGAACGTCACCATTCACCATTCTTTGGGCTAAAGCTTCAGCGATCGCAGTTTTGCCAACTCCCGGCTCACCAATTAACACAGGGTTATTTTTGCTACGACGAGATAAAACCTGAATTACCCGGCGAATTTCATCATCTCTACCAATAACTGGATCTAATTTTCCTGCTTTAGCTTGTTCCGTTAAATCTCGTCCAAATCTTTTTAAAGCTTCCTCTTGTACATCTGCTTCTGCTTTTGGAGATGCTTTGATTTTGGGAGTAGCGCGAACAGATTTAACCCCAAGTTCTACTTGAGCAATATCTATATTTAAGCTTTTAAATAACCGTCTACCAACACGTTCATCATTACCAAACGCTAGAATTATATGCCCTTCTGAGATTTCCTCCTCTCTCATTTTGGCTCTAATTTCATTAGCTTTATCTAAAAGTAAATCTAAATTCCGCCCCAGGTAAAGTTGATCACTTTTACCAACTTTGGGTTGACGTTGGGTAAAAGCCTCTAGTTGTTGTTTGAATCGCACAGAATCAACTTCTGCACGGGTGAGAATGGCTGTAGCTAGGCTTGTGGGTTCTTCTAAAAGGGCGAGAATTAAATGTTCAACTTCTAATTGTTGTTGTTTATAAGCACGAACCACGTCTTGGGATTTTGTTACCGCTTCCCAGGCTGTATCAGTAAATTTATCAGGATCTGTAGGCTGCATTTGTAAAATTTTAGATTTTAGACTTGTAATTTAAGTTTAGGAGGGATTTGGGTAATGGGTAAAGAAGTTCTCTTCTTACCCTCTACCCTAAATCATTCTGGAGTTTTTAACTGAATCAATTCAACTTTATAACCATCTGGGTCTTCCACAAAAGCAATTACTGTTGAACCATGTTTCATAGGTCCTGGTTCTCGGACTACTTTACCACCCAGTTTTCCAATAGTCTCACAGGTAGCGTAAATATCATGCACACCCAAAGCGATATGACCATAGGCGCTACCTAAATCATACTTTTCTACGCCCCAGTTGTGGGTGAGTTCTAAAACTGAATGATCACTTTCTTCTCCATAACCGACAAAAGCCAGGGTAAATTCTCCCGCTGGATAATCTTTCCGGCGGAGTAACTTCATTCCCAATACATCACAGTAAAATGTTAAGGACTCTCCTAAATTACCTACCCGCAGCATTGTATGTAGTAATCGCATATTTACCCTTTGTTTAATTCCTGTATCTTATATTCTATAGGGAATTTCCACGAAATCTGCGTTTAATTCTGCTTTTAATTGCTCAACCGTTGGTAACTATATATTAACTAATTTCAGCAACGGCTTGTGGTAAAATTGATTTTAATTTCAGATGGAAGAAATAATTATGATTTCATCACCTTTGATATTGCATTTTCCCTCATCAGTGCAAATGACAGATGATCAATTTTTTGATTTCTGTCAAGAAAACCGTGATTTACGCATTGAGAGGAATGAATTCGGAAATATATTAATTATGCCACCTGTTGATTCAGAAACGGGAAATCGAGAATTTCATATTATTGGACAGTGAGCAATTTGATCAGATGAAAATGGTTCAGGAATTGGCTTTTCTTCCAGTGCGGGATTTACACTTTCCACAGGTGCAATACGTTCTCCTGATGCTTCCTGGATAAAATTAGAAAGATGGAATCAACTTACACCTGCACAACAAAAGAAGTTTGCACCTATTTGTCCTGATTTTGTGATTGAATTAAGGTCTGCTTCTGATAATTTGCGGCCTTTAAAAGATAAAATGCAGGAATATATGCAAGAACCAGGAATCCAATTAGGTTTATTAATTGACCGTAAAAATCGCCGAGTTTATATTTATCATCCTGGAGAAATAGAGGAATGTTTAGAAAATCCTGATACTGTGAGTTGTGAATCTGTTTTATCAGGATTTATTTTGGATATGAATAAAATTTGGTAAACCAAATAAACGGAAGGAAATTATTATGCTTTCATCTCCCTTAATGTTACAAATGCCTTCATCAATGACAGATGATCAATTTTTTGAATTTTGTCAACTAAACCGTGATTTACGGATTGAGAAAAATAGATTTGGAGATATATCAATTATGTCACCCGCAGGTTCAGAAACAGGAAATCGAGAAGGTAGAATTATCCAACAATTAATGAATTGGACAGATGAAGATGGTACAGGAATAGCATTTTCTTCTAGTACAGGATTTACACTGTCTACAGGTGCGAAACGTTCTCCTGATGCTGCTTGGGTAAAGTTAGAAAGATGGAATCAACTTACACCTGCACAACAAGAGAAGTTTGCACCTATTTGTCCTGATTTTGTGATTGAATTAAGGTCTGCTTCTGATAACTTGCAGCCTTTAAAGGATAAAATGCAGGAATATATACAAGAACCAGGAATCCAATTAGGTTTATTAATTGACCGCAAAAATCGCCGAGTTTATATTTATCGTCCTGGACAAGTAGAAGAGTGTTTAGAAAATCCTGATACTGTGAGTTGTGATCCTATTTTACCGAGGTTTGTGTTGAATATGAGTAAAATTTGGTAAGTAGGTGAACACAATAAAACCAAACTGTGTAAAGAAATGTAAAATCGCCTAAACCCTCTTCACTCTTGCCTCTTGCCTCTTGCCTTTTGCCTTGCCATAACGACAATTTTCAACGCCAACCTACTTAGTGATAAAATTGCGAGTGAAAGGAAGCAATCTCTTGACAACCGATAAACCACCTAACGCAAAAATATCTCAAAACCCTTATTCCTCTGTGTCCTCTGCGCCTCCGTGGTTCGTTAATCAGGATAATTTATTTCTTGGAAGTCCCTAAAACAAAGACGCAGAAAAAACTCTCTGCGTCTCCGCGTGAAAATATTACCTTAAACCATCTCAGCAGTTTGCTGCGCTTGAGGCTGGAACATAAACAGAGAATAAACCACATCACGGCGGATATTCACCATCATATCCAAGAACAACTCATAACCCTCACTCTTATACTCAATCAGCGGGTCTTTTTGCCCATAACCACGCAAGCCAACCGACTCACGCAAAGCATCCATTTGTTGCAGATGCTCCCGCCATAAAGTATCTATGCGTTGGAGAATAAAGAACCGTTCCGCTTGACGCATTAAACCTGGTTGAATTTGGTCAATTTGTGATTCCTTCATATCATAGGCAATTCGCGCCTGTTCATGGAGGAAAGCCTTAATTTCCACCACCACCATATCCTCCAACTGGCTAGACTGCATATCAGCCAACAGGTAAACAAACTCCTTCACCTTATCCACCAACTTATCCAATTCCCATTCTTCCGAAGGTAAATCAGGGTTGATGTAATAATCAACAATGTCATCCATCGTTTTTTCCGCGTATTTAACCACCTGTTCCTTCAAGTCTTGACCTTCCAATACCCGGCGACGTTCCGCATAGATCGCCCGACGTTGGTTATTCATCACCTCGTCATACTCAAACACCTGTTTACGGATGTCGTAGTAATAGGTTTCGACCTTTTTCTGTGCGCCCTCTAAGCTGCGGGTTAACATTCCCGACTCAATGGGCATATCTTCTTCCACTTGAAACGCATTCATCAAGCCGGCAACGCGATCGCCCCCAAAGATTCGTAATAGGTTATCCTCTAAACTGAGGAAAAATCTGGTAGTTCCTGGGTCGCCTTGTCTTCCCGCCCGTCCGCGTAATTGATTGTCAATCCGTCTTGATTCGTGACGTTCTGTTCCAATAACGTGCAAACCGCCACGTTCCACCACTTGATCATGTTCGCGGACAGTAAATTCTTCATATTCATGCTTAACCTGCTGGTAAGCTTCCCGCAACTTCTGAATTACCACATCATCTGTCGGGGCTTTTTCCGCCGCCACAGCCACCTTATCTTCTGCTTCCAACTCCGGTAAACTCCGTTCACCGTAAGCCTTAACAGCCACCTCTACAGCCGCTTTTAAAAGCTGTTCTGTTTCCTTGGTTAATTGAGTGGGAAAAATTTCTGGAGAAGCCCGCCAAGTTTTCACCTTTTTACCAGGAACAAAGCCTTGTCCACCACCGCTACCACCCATAGGTAGTCCCGAAGCCCTTTGTACGCCAAATTCATCATCTTCAGGGCTGACAATGCGGGGCATAAAGTATTCCCGTAGTTTCAACCGCGCCATATACTCGGAATTACCACCCAGGATAATATCTGTACCCCGTCCTGCCATGTTGGTAGCGATAGTTACAGCCCCACTGCGTCCAGCTTGGGCAATAATTTCCGCTTCCCGTTCCACATTTTCTGGTCTAGCGTTAAGCAACTCATGGGGAATATCTATTTCCTTGAGGAGTCGGCTGAGAAGTTCGGATTTTTCGACACTGGTTGTCCCCACTAACACAGGTCTACCATTTTCGTGCATTTCAGCACATTCTTTAGCGATCGCTCTCCACTTCCCTGGTTCAGTCTTAAACACCATATCAGACAAGTCTTCCCGTCTTCTAATCCGGTTAGTGGGAATAATCGTGACTTCTCGTTTGTAAATCTTTTCAAATTCTACCTCTTCCGTTTTCGCCGTTCCCGTCATTCCCCCCAACTTGGGATACAGCAAAAATAAGTTTTGATAGGTAATTGTCGCCAAAGTTTGGGTTTCTGGCTGAATTTCTACGTGTTCCTTCGCTTCAATTGCCTGATGCAACCCATCACTCCACCGTCTGCCCGGTAATACCCGACCTGTAAACTCATCCACAATCACCACTTCATCATTGCGGACAATATAATTTACATCCTTGAGAAACAATTCCTTAGCTTTAATCGCATTAAACATAAAATGCGCCCAAGGGTCTTCCGGGTCAAATAAATCTGTCACACCCAACTGATTTTCCGATTCAGCAAAACCCTCATCTGTCAAGAGAACGTTACGATCCTTTTCATTAACTTCGTAATGCTCATCTTTTTTGAGACTAAAAGCAATTTCCGCCGCTTGGAGGTATTTTTCTGTCGGTCTTTCCACCTGACCAGAAATAATTAATGGAGTTCGCGCCTCATCAACTAAAATCGAGTCTACCTCGTCAATCACACAGAAATTAAACGGACGTTGCACCACCTCAGCCATAGATGTAGCCATATTATCCCGGAGATAATCAAAGCCAATCTCGCTATTGGTGACATAGGTAATATCACACGCATAATTTTTTTGGCGCTCGCTGGGGGTCATAGTGGACTGAATTAGCCCCACACTTAACCCCAAAAACCTGTGTACCTGACCCATCCATTCCGCGTCCCGACGCGCCAGGTAATCATTCACAGTAATTACGTGGGCGCCCTTACCAGTCAGGGCATTTAAATAACTTGGTAAAGTCGCTACCAAAGTTTTCCCCTCACCAGTTTTCATTTCGGCAATTTGTCCGGTATGCAGAATTATCCCACCCTGTAATTGCACATCAAAATGTCGCAATCCTAAGACACGCCGCCCCGATTCCCGAACCACAGCAAAGGCTTCCGGTAAAATATCATCTAGAGTTTCGCCTTTAGCCAACCGTTGTTTAAACTCGACGGTTTTAGCTTTTAACTGTTCATCAGATAGCGGCTTAATATCTTCCTCTAAGAGGTTAATTTCTGTAATGTAAGGTTGGTATTTTTTAAGTTTACGAGCGTTGGGATCGCCCAACAAAAGTTTTAGCATGGCAGTTTATAGAATTAAATCAAGAGGAATGGAGATTAAAGCTTTGGTTATTCGATTATAGACACTTAATGTAACCCAGCCCTTTTGCTTATGGATGGGTGTAAAATGAGAATTTACTCAAAAACCGAATGAAAGCAAACCTGTCGCCTTTATACAATCATAGATTTCAATTAATATCTTAATATTTAAACTGCTTCATTAGTCAGTCGTCAGTTGTCATTAGTCAGTTGTCAGTTGTCATTAAATTATTTCTCCCTGCCCCCTAACTCTACTCCCATTCTGCACTGAGGCTGCGGAAATTATACTTATCAGCCCCAATATGACAACTTACACAACTACTCATAGTTACAGGTTTGGGTAATTTCACACTGGGATGCAAAGCCTTAAAATAACGAGAGTCCTTGAGACGATAGGGTGTTGCTTCCTCTTGTAGTTGTACACGGGAAAAAGTGTAAAGATATTTTGATACCAAGAAATGTGAAACCTTATCTAAGGGCTTAATTTGTGCGCCATAGTGCTGGGAGTCCTGTAAAAGATTTTTCCAAGTTTGGCTAGGAAATACAGCAGGTGGTAATGCGATGTGACAAGATGAGCAGTTTTCTAAATACAGTTCTTGTCCTGGTTGATATTGTGCTGGTATGACATCAACAGTCCCAATTGAGTCCACCGGGTTTGCACTGTGGGCGCTAGTGGCGAATCCCAATATCCAGCCTATAGCCACACTCCAAGCAAAAATCACCAGCATCACCATAAGTAGTTGGCGTTTTAGTCGGCGGTGGGATTTACTTTTAACTAAATTTGGCATAAAGTTCTCAATTTACTTTTGCGTTGAGAAATGGTTTTTTATATGAAAAATCTTATAAAAACTTTTAATCAAACGTCTGGACATCCAAGAATATAGCAATCTCTAGAATTGTACTCCTTCTTCTTTCTCCCGTAATTATGCACAACTAAGTAGGTGAACACAATAAAACCAAACTGTGTAAAGAAACGTAAAATCGCTGAAAACTTCTTTACTCTTGCCTCTTGCCTCTTGCCTCTTGCCTTGCTATGACGACAATTTTCAACGCCAACCTACTTATTCATAGACTTTCTAGATAGCTTAAAAGGTCTGCCATTTCTTGGATACTGGGCTGGAATTTTGGCATGGGGGGAGTTTCCCCACTAGTTACTTGATGAATTAGTCCATAGCGGGATTTATATTTGGAGATTTCACGTAAACTTGGACCAACTAGTCCGGTTGCGTCTAAACCATGACAGCCAGCACAGTTGATTTGAAAAATAGCTTTCCCCTGGACTGGGTTGCCTTGACGGGATAGAACACTTTTAACATAAGGATCGGAGGCTTTGACGATCTCAATCCCAAACAGGATCAATGGGAGGGCTATCAGTATCGCTACGATGAAGATAACGATCTGTTGAATGAGGGTTTCAGGTTTGATTAGCTGGTTATCCAAAAGGTTTGCTTTGACAATGTGCAAGTTTTCATTTCCTACACATAGCTTAAAATTTCTTGATGGTGTTCGCAAGTACAAATGATAATTTTTATCTAGTATTTATATTTTAATCTATATTCGTGATACAATCAGATTGTAAGCAAAGACATTAAAAACCTACCGGGGGACTCTCGGAAAGTTACGCTTGTCAGAGATGATTCTGCCAGTAATGGTAAACAGAATCAGGGCAAGAACCCAAATATTGAAGGAACCCTGCCTGAAGCTGGGATAACTGAGAGATATAGACTGAAACTCTCTATAGAATTCTCGCGTCTTTGGACCGGGGAGTGTCAAATTTAAAGCTACTATGGAACGCGGGATTAATGCAAAATTTGGTAAAATGAAAAACAGGAATCAAATCTTTCAATAATTGCAACAAGGAGCTTTACAGTGGTTGAACCCCTACTATCAGGTATTGTGCTTGGTTTAGTTTTTGTGACTTTAAGCGGTTTATTTTACGCTGCCTATAGACAATATAAGCGTCCTACAGAATTGGGCGGCTGATATTGATTGATGAGTTGGGAGTGAGGAGTATTGCCTTTACCATAGACCTCTTGCCTCAGTCCTAACACCCGCCTCAGAATTCATTCTGAGGCTAATAACAGAAGTCTTCTAAAGAAGACTGCTAAAGTGGACTTTGGGTATTAGCCCGGAACTATGGCTTACGCCACGCTACGTTATTAGTTCTGGGTGGTTAATTAGTCTATTGATTCTGAACTTCTGCAACTCCTGACTCCTGAATTCTTTCTTGATAAAATGTCAAAGCGGTTTTACCATAGCTTTTCTGACGACAGATTTCCCAGTTGGGGATGGTTAGTGGTGTCCAATCTTGGTAACGATGTTCGACTGCTATTTCTCCCTGGGAATCTAAAAGCTGATATTGAGCGATCGCTTGTAATACTGGTTCATATAATCCACTAGTATAAGGTGGGTCAAAATATATTCTGTCAAATTTTTGACCTGATAATTTTTTTAACTGTTGAGTAATATTTCCCCGTAATAGCTGAAATTTCTGTTCTGGTTTGGCTACCTGTTGCCAATTTTCTTGGATGATGGCACAGGCTTGACTTGATTGTTCAATGCCAATCACGACACTGGCTTCTCTGCACAAAGCCTCCGCACCCATAGAACCACTACCGGCGCACAAATCTAACCAGCGACAACCACTGATTCTCCCCTGCCAAATATTAAACAATGCTTCCCGGACTCGCGCACTGGTAGGTCTGGTATGTTCACCTGGTAAAGTTTTAAGCAGACGATTCCCGTAAATTCTTAGACTCATTACTTAATTGATCATTAGATATTCAACTTTGAGTAAATAAACACCTGAAAATATTGCAAACTTTTGTTAAGCAAAAACTTTTTCACGGACTTGAGCCACAAAATTAGATAGAATTTGCAATCCCACATTTGATGATTTTTCAGGATGGAATTGGACAGCCATGAGATTTTCATGAGCGATCGCTGCTGTAAAACTTTGATCACCATGAGTCACAGTTGCCGCCTGCACTTGGGGATTTGTCGGTTCAACATAGTAAGAATGCACAAAATAAACCCAAGGATCTATAGGTAAATGTTCCCATAAAAGGTTTTTTGGCTGGTTGAGTTGGAGTTGATTCCAACCCATGTGGGGAATCGTCATCCCCGGTTCAGAACGAAACCGGCGGACTTTTCCTGGCACAATTCCTAATCCTGGTAACGTTCCTTCGGCACTGGATTCAAACAAAATTTGTAATCCTAAACAAATACCCAGGAACGGTTTGCCAGAGGCGATCGCATCTTTAATCGGTTGTTCCAAACCACGCGATCGCAAATGTTGTACCGCCGGATCAAATGCTCCCACTCCTGGTAAAACTATAGCATCTGCTTTTGCCAACTCTTGAGAACAATAAGTAACCAGAGGAGTCGCCCCAGCTTTTTCTAATCCTTTGCAAACAGAGTGCAAATTTCCCATATCGTAATCAACAACTGCAATCACTGCCATTTAGCTGCTCCTTGTAAATTTATGAGGGAGGGCTTTTAATTATTCTAATTCTAATTATTATTTATAATGCAAAAAAAATACTATTAACTTCTTTTGACATTTGGTTAAGCCAACAAGAGTCAAATTCATCCGATGACTTGTTACTCGCACTAGCCAAAATGGCTTCACTCTCCCATGATTTAAATTTTTTGCCCCGTTTACCTGTAGATGTGCAACTGGCAAGTTCCCGCGTCATTGCCAAAATCAATGAACTCCAACCAGACTACATTATTTGTTGTGGCATGGCGGAAACTCGTTCCCAATTAAGCGTAGAAGTCCTTGCCCGTGGTACAGGCATCTTGCCTGTAAAATCTCCAAATTCTCTCGACATCTTGCCTCAAGAGTCTATAAATTCCCCTGAAAATATTTTCCAAACCAGCGTTGATCTCGAAAAATTATTAGTCCAAACAGCAGCAGTTGAGATCAGCTACGACTGTGGTAAGTTTGTCTGCGAGGGACTTTATTATAAAGTATTGGACTATTTACACCAGTTCCAACTGTCAATTAAGTGTATTTTTGTTCATGTCCCAATTTTAAATCCAGAAAATTCGCCAGAGATAATTGCCGATTTCGTTTTGATCATTAACAACTTGGCACTTCTCTAGAGAGATTAACGTCTGTTTAAACAAATTTACTCAGTATTATGTTGCCACTATTACTTGCTTTCACCCTTGCTCAAGCTGTTCCTGCCACGCCACCACCAGAAGAAATATTACAAATACAATCAGTCCGTCCTTTACCGGGAAAATTGGATTCATTACCAGTATTTAACAGCAATAGTCCAGAACTGGTATCAGAAGAAGGAATTTTACTTTCTACCTTTCCAGCAACGGGAAAAAAAGTCCCATCAGCCCATTTAGATTTTCCCTTGCGCGGACAGTTTGATATTTTTGCCCATCATATTGCCAAAGCTGACCCACCGGAAAATTTACGTTCTTTGTATTTGGGCATCATCTTACATAACCCTGGTTCTCAACCAGTGACAGTAAATATATTGCAAGGTGCGAGTTATTTAAGTCAACCAGATGCCCCGTTTAAGGAAATAGCATCTTTAATTCCCAATGACTTAGGCACAGTTTTTTCTGGTCCTGGGAGTCGGGTTATGTCTGATATTTTGAGAGGGAAAAGACAAGATATTTTTCCTCCCCAAATTGTTATTCCCCCAGGGAAAAGCCAGATGTTATTAAATTTACCCATTCCCGTTCAAGGATTAACACCCCCTTTAAATGGTCGGTCTACATATTTACGACTGCGAAGTAATGGTAATGTTTATGCTGCTAGTTTAGCGATGTTTGCCCGTATAAATACTGACGGTAGTGAACGTGCGCCGAATTTATCAGAATGGCAAAATTTATTAGATAATGGTGAATTATCTACCCCTAGAGATAAAGTCCCCACAACCATCACAGGAAACAACAAACCGACAATTTACGGGCGTGTAGCCGGAGTATCCAAGGGTTCTCGATGGTTAGCAGACATAGTAGATGCCCCAAAAAGCAAGTATTTAACCATTCCCCAACCTGGTGCAGCCTTTTCCTACGGTTTGAGTACCTTACATGGAGGAACATTAGGCACAAATCAAATTCAAACCGCACCCATGTTAGTCCGCTATCCTGACACCGCTTATTACGCTCATGGTAATTATGGGACTCAATATAGTCTCAAGTTACCTTTATACAACAATACTCAAAATCCACAAACTGTGAGTGTTGCGATTCAAACTCCACTCAAAGAAAATCAATTAAGTAAACCTGGACTCCGCTTTTTCAAGTTACCGACTCGTCAAATCTTTTTCCGAGGAACTGTACGCTTGCGTTATCAAGATCAGGGAAAATGGCAAAATAAATTTGTACATTTAGTTCAGAAGCGCGGTGAATTAGGAGAACCATTAGTCTCATTAGATATAAAACCAGGAAATACATCTTTAGTCCAAGTTGACTTTCTGTATCCACCAGATGCTTCACCACCACAGGTTTTAACTGTGTCAACTCAAGCCAAGTAGTTCAAAATCACCAAGTCAGATCCCCGACTTCTTTAAGAAGTCGGGGATCTTTTGAAGACTTCTAAGAAGATGTTAGCAAAGTTAAAAAATGAGTAAAAAAGCTATCAGGGTATAAATTGTCTAATCTAAAATTCTTTGTTAGGATAACGAAAATGAGTATAAAAAGAATGGAATTGGCTAAACAAACTGCAAGAAAGCATCAAGAAAATATCCAAAAAATCCTAGAACATCGCTTGCAAGTAGCGAGAACGCAGGATAACGAAAACCTATTGCATCAGTTAGAAGGGGAAATGAGAGAATATAGCGAATACCCTGAACCTTCTGGCATTAAAATTGATTCTCTTGGGTTTCTACGCATCTTTAAGACTATTCTTGCTCCAAACAGGGCAAAGTAGTAAATAAGCTGTCGGGGCTGCTAAGTAGGTGAACACAATAAAACCAAACTGTGTAAAGAAATGTAAAATCGCCCAAACCCTCTTCACTCTTGCCTCTTGCATGAGTGCCTTTTGCCTTGCCATAACGACAATTTTCAACACCAACCTACTTATACTCAAAACGGCTAGAAGCTGGACTTTTTTATCATACAAAGAACAAGTTCAAAGCCTCTCCCCGTTGCGGGGAGAGGCTAGGGGTGGGGTTTTATGGCAACCCATAGGTGGCAACTTAAGCTCAAATCCCTACCACATCTCGTTCCTAGTCTCTGACTAGGAATGCAGTTGATGAGGCTCTGCCTCTAATAACTCAAGTTGCTAGTTATCTCGTTGAGGCTGGTAATGGGTAATAGGTAATTGGTAATAAAAGCTCTGGTTTCATCCTGTTCATCCTTTAATCCTGGATATCCTGATTCTGACAATTTACCTAACTAGCAACTTACATTAATATCATTGAAGGCAGAGCCTTCTAGAATTCATTCCCAGTCTCTGACTGGGAATGAGATGACTTGAGTTGTTTGCGAGATAGATGTTTTCCGTTAAGTTGACACCATTTTACCCATTACTCATTACGTGGCGTTTAAAATCTCATCATCTACAGAAAAATCAACTTCTTTTTTATCTGCACCAGTCGCTAAATAGTCATTTTCTAAAGAGTCTTGCAAACCAGAAATTAAATCATATTTAGGTTGCCAATTTAATTCTATTTGCGCTTTATTCACCGATGCAAAGAAATGCTGCACCCGCATGGGAAAAGCCTTGCGTTTACCGAAATCAAACTTTTTCGGATCATAATGGACAATTTTAATATCATCAGCAGACTTACCAACAGCCACAGCACAAGCGCGGGCTAAACCGTCGAAAGTGACAAAGCGATCGCCCGAAATATTATAAATCTGTCCAATTGCTTGATCATTCCCAATTATCTGGGTCATCGCTTGAGCTAAATCCCAGACATGGCCAAGTTGAGTGATGTGCATACCATTTCCGGGAATACAAATCGGGCGATCGCGCACAATTCTATCAAAAAACCAACTTTCCAAAGGATTATAATTTTGCGGTCCGTAGATATAAGTAGGACGAATAGAAGTAAAGGGGATTCCCAACTGCTTGAGGTAAGCTTCCGTTTCATGTTTACCCTTGTGACGACTCTTAGGATCAACAGCATCCCCTTCTAAATGGGGCATTTGGTCAGATTTGAGGTAAACACCCGCAGAACTCATATAAACAAAATGTTTGACCCGTCCTTGAAAAATTTCTGCCAGAGGTTGTGTATCCGTTAGTTCCCTACCATTATTGTCAAAAACGACATCAAAACTTTCTGGTGCTAACTTTTCTTGAAGTTGAGTTGAGTTAGTGCGATCGCCTATAATTTGTCCTACCCCCGCAGGTGCAGCATGATTACCACGATTGAACAAAACCACCTCATGTCCAGCTTTCATCAGTAATTCAGTCAAATACACCCCAATAAATCGAGTTCCACCGATAACCAGAATCCGCATAACTTCCTAACTCCTCAATAACCGAAATGGGAAAATCACCCCTATCTGTAGAGGTTATCAGGTTGTAGTATCAATAGAGGAACATCTTTTGGTAGGATTATATCTTCTATTCAATCTAGAGAGATCAAAATCTTTCCCCCTGCCGTCTCCGAACGACAATTTTTAATGCTCACCTACTTACCTTCCACCCATTCAACTTAACCGTGTCCCTAGAATATGCCTTAGTTCATGAGTGGTTAACCCCTCAAGCCACAGGAGGTTCAGAACTCGTAGTCCAGGAAATATTAAATCACATTGACGCTGATTTATACGCCCTGATAGATTTTGAATCCAGCAATCCAGAAAGTTACCTGTACAAACGTCAAATTGGCACAACGTTTTTACAGAAATTTCCCCAAGCCCGTCAAGGAGTCCAAAAATATTTACCCTTATTACCCTTGGCTATTGAGCAATTGGATTTGCGAGAATATGAAGTCATCTTATCTTCATCTCATGCTGTAGCTAAAGGAGTCTTAACCACCCCTAATCAATTGCATATCTGTTATAGCCATAGCCCCATGCGCTACGCTTGGGATTTAACCTTTGATTATCTCAAGCAAAGCAAACTAGGGCAAGGAGCAGTCGGCTGGATCACCCGCCAAATCCTCCATAATTTGCGGCAATGGGACGTAATTAGTGCCAATCGAGTAGATTACTTCATTGCCAACTCTCAACACACAGCCAGACGGATTTGGCGTTGCTATCGTCGAGAAGCAACCGTCATCTATCCACCAGTCAACCTAGATGAATGTCTCTTTTCCTCGGAAAAAGAGGATTTTTACCTGATAGTTTCTCGGTTAGTTAGTTATAAACAAGTTTCCTTAATTATTGAGGCTTTTAATCACCTAAAAAAACCCTTGATCATTATTGGCACAGGTCCCCAAATGAACAAACTACGGGAAATAGCCCAACCACATATTCAAATCTTAGGATGGCAACCCGATCATATCGTCAAAAATTATATGTCCCGTGCCAAAGCCTTTGTTTATGCAGCTTGCGAAGACTTTGGCATTGCCCTAGTTGAAGCCCAAGCTTGTGGAACTCCCGTAATTGCCTATGGTGCAGGTGGTGCATTAGAAACAGTTAGAGATATTCAGACACATCCTGATACAGGAACTGGTATATTATTTAAAATCCAAACAGTAGGAGCTATAGTAGATGCCGTAGAAAAATTTGTAGATCATCAGCATTTATACAATTACGAGTATATACAAACACACGCTAATCAATTTTCTCGCCAGGTTTTTGCAGAACGTTATCTAGGTTTTGTGAATGAATGTCGTGAAAAAGGAGTTTACCAAAAGTAAACATCGGCCTTTTGTATTTATTTTCTGAGAAGAGTGCAAATTTTTCCTCAAAATTACTGCCTTTTAGCTTTAAGATTGGGACTATGTGTGGTGTGGATTATAAAGGAGTATGATGACTGCCCAGAGTTCACTCCTCTCCGGCAAGCGATACCCGCGGAAGGATAACGGTACATCTGTGACTGTTTTATCAAAACGTGGTCAAAAAGTTAAACAGCCAAAGGTGAAATCCAGAAGTTTATCTTTTGAGGGTTTATACGGAGAGTTTTTTAAACGACTGTTTGATATAGTTTTTTCATTGTCGGTCTTGATTTTGTTTTCTCCCATCTACATGATATTGGCCTTATTGATAGCCATAAGCTCAAAGGGTCCGATCTTTTATGTTCAAGAACGGGTGGGCAAAAACTACCGCAGCTTCAATTGCATTAAGTTTCGCACCATGGTCAACAATGCTGACGAAATTCTTGTCGAAATGATGGCTACATCACCTAACCTCCGAGCAGAATTTGAAGACAATTTTAAGCTGAAAACAGACCCAAGAATCACTAAAATTGGTCACTTTTTGCGAATTACCAGCTTAGATGAATTTCCCCAATTTTGGAATGTTCTCAAAGGAGATATGAGTGTAGTTGGTCCAAGACCTTTAGTAGCGGAAGAATTAATCAAATATGGTGATTATATCAATCATGTTTTAACGATTCGTCCTGGAATTACTGGTTTGTGGCAAGTATCCGGGCGTAATGATATTCCATATCCTCGCCGGGTGCAAATAGACCTCCATTATGTCAATTTTAGGAATTTTTGGCTCGATTTGTGGATTATCCTGAAAACAGTTAATGTTGTCATCATGCCCAAAAATAAAGGAGCTTACTAAGTAAGTACGCAAATTCCATCTTATGGGGCAACATTATGCCCCAAAAACTATTTTCGATAGCAAAGGTATAAAATTTATTCTTACGCATATATACGGCTCAAGGAATTTCTATTACTGACAATAATTGATACACTTGAAATCAAGAATATTAATTGAACTAAACCTATAATTATTTGTTAAAGTGTTTTTTAGCAAAAATATTTGTTGACCTTTAAGAGGTTGTTTGAAAAGTATTATATCAAACCCGTAATCTCCAAAAACCTAACCCCCCTACCCCCCTTCCCTGCAAGGGAATGGGGGTTTTAAAGCCTCTCCCCTTGCAGGGGAGCTTGCAGGGGAGAGGTTTGGAGAGGGGTCAGTCTATACATTCAAAACTTTTCAAACATCCTCTAACTTGTAATAGCAACTAATATTTGTAGCCCGACTATTGGGCAGTTATATCAATTAACTGCTAATTTATATCAGAAGGTTTGTAATCTTCAACTAAAAATAACAAGGCATCACCAACCATGATACAAAGAAAACGGGCTTTAATTACTGGTATTACTGGTCAAGATGGTTCTTATTTAACTGAACTGTTACTAGAACAAGGTTATGAAGTACACGGAATTATTCGCCGTACTTCCACCTTTAACACAGACAGAATTGATCATATGTATGAAGATCCTCATAACGAGGGCGCAAGGCTATTTCTCCACTATGGTGATTTGACAGACGGAACAACACTGCGGCGGATTTTAGAAGAAGTTAAACCTACAGAAATTTATAATTTAGGCGCTCAATCCCACGTCCGGGTCAGCTTTGATTCACCTGAATATACAGTAGATGCTGTAGGTATGGGGACATTACGTTTATTAGAAGCAATCCGCGATTATCAACACCGCACTGGGATTGAAGTCCGTTTCTATCAAGCTGGTTCTTCGGAAATGTATGGTTTGGTGCAAGCAGTTCCTCAAAGTGAAACCACACCTTTTTATCCCCGCAGTCCCTACGCTTGTGCTAAGGTGTACGCTCACTGGCAAACCATCAATTACCGCGAATCTTACAATTTATTTGCTTGTAACGGTATTCTTTTTAATCATGAATCTCCAAGACGGGGAGAAACATTTGTTACTCGGAAAATTACTAGAGCAGTAGCCCGCATTGTTGCTGGTAAACAAAAAAATATCTACATGGGTAATTTGGACTCCAAGAGAGATTGGGGCTATGCGAAAGATTACGTCAAAGCTATGTGGTTGATGTTGCAGCAAGAGCAACCGGATGATTATGTGGTGGCTACAGGTGAAACCCATTCAGTGAAGGAGTTTCTGGAGTTAGCATTTAGTTATGTTAATCTCGATTGGCAGAAATACGTAGAATTTGATCAACGTTATCTGCGTCCTGCTGAAGTGGATTTACTAATTGGTGATCCCACTAAAGCCCAGCAGAAATTAGGCTGGCAACCATCGGTAACATTTAAAGAACTGGTTGCGCTAATGGTGGAAGCTGATTTACAAGCTGTGGGTTGTACTTCCTCCAATGGTAATGGTGCAAAATACCCTCAAGATATTGCTACTACCCGTCAAGAATTCGGATCTCTACACTTTTAATTCAGATCAAGGATAATAATATGACAGCCTTAGAATTAGAAAATAAACGAATTCTTGTCACTGGTGGGGCGGGTTTTCTCGGTCGTCAAGTGATAGATCAATTATGTCGGCATGGCGCTAATCGTGAGAAAATTACTGTAACGCGATCGCACGATTGTGATCTACGAGTATGGGAAAATTGCCAACGGGCAGCAGATCAACAGGATATTATCATTCACCTAGCTGCCCATGTTGGTGGCATTGGTCTAAATCGAGAAAAACCCGGCGAGTTATTTTACGATAACTTGATGATGGGAACTCAGTTAATCCATGCAGCTTATCAACAAGGGATAGAAAAGTTTGTCTGTGTAGGAACTATTTGCGCCTATCCTAAGTTTACCCCTGTACCATTTAAAGAAGATGACATCTGGAATGGTTATCCAGAAGAAACTAACGCCCCCTATGGAGTGGCGAAAAAAGCTCTCTTAGTCCAACTACAATCTTATCGTCAGCAGTATGGGTTTAATGGTATTTACCTGTTACCAGTGAACTTGTATGGACCTGAAGATAATTTCAACCCCAGCAGTTCTCATGTAATTCCCGCTTTAATTCGCAAAGTGGAAGAAGCCCAAACCAGGGGAGAAAAACAACTTCCTGTGTGGGGTGATGGTTCTCCTACCCGTGAGTTTTTGTATTCTACGGACGCAGCACGGGGAATAGTCATGGGAACACAGTTTTATAATGATGCTGAACCCGTCAATTTAGGAACTGGTTACGAGATATCCATTAAAGACTTAATCACCCTGATTTGCGAATTAATGGAGTATGACGGGGAAATTGTTTGGGAAACCGACAAACCCAATGGTCAACCCCGACGTTGTTTGGATACGGAAAGAGCAAAACAGGCTTTTGGTTTTACTGCTGAGGTAGAATTTAGAGAAGGCCTGAAAAATACTATTGATTGGTGGCGGAAAACCGCTACATAAGAGTATCTCGTTCCCAGTCTCCGACTGGGAATGCTTCATAGAGTCTCTGACTCTAGTATATATAGAAGGCAGAGCCTTCTTAATTCATTCCCATACAGAGTATGGGAACGAGGGAAATCTAAAATCTAAAATCTAAAATTGTCACAACTAACTAAAAAGGAATTGCGACGGGTTTTACTCCAAAAACGTCAGTCTATGACATTATTAGAATGGCGGGGGAAAAGCGATCGCCTCACCACCAATATCCAAAACTCGGTTATATTTAATCAAGCAAATACCATTCTCGCTTTTTTTAGCTTTCGTCAAGAACCTGATATTAGCTCACTGTATACCAACACTAACAAACGTTGGGGTTTTCCCCGTTGTGTTGATAAATCTCTAGTTTGGCATTCTTGGCAACCCCATGACACAATGAATATCGGTGCTTATGGGATTACTGAACCTCACCACGAAGCACCGATAATAGAGATTGACGAAGTAGATTTAATTATTGTCCCCTGTGTGGGTTGTGATGTCCAAGGATACCGCTTAGGTTATGGTGGGGGATATTATGACCGTTTGTTAAATTCTCCCGGTTGGGAGACGAAAGCGACTATAGGAGTAGTTTTTGATTTTGCTTATTTATCTCAATTACCGGTTGATAGTTGGGATAAGCCTTTAGAAAGGGTAATTACAGAAAATGGAGATTGAAGATGAATGAACCACTCCAGGCACAGAGGTCACAGAGAAATGAGGGTTTGAGAGATATTTTGCATAAGTCCTGATTTTATTAAATCGGAAATTTTTGATAAGATAAAAATATCATCTTGTTGGCGATTTGAATTTACAATTATATTCAATTTATAAATATGCGTATTGAAGAATTACATTTACAAAACTTTCGAGGTTTTCGAGAACTTAAATTAACGCTTCCTCCTGATTTGGCTGTGTTTATTGGAGTGAATGGTTCAGGTAAATCGTCTATTTTAGATAGTATTGCTATCCTTTTATCTCAATTTGTAGCCGACGTGAGTGTACATTATGAATCTCGTCTATATATTGAAGAGGATGATATTAAAATAACTTCCAATGAAGTTTTTCTATCTACTCGTGTTGAAGTTGATTCAAATAACAAGTTGTGGTGGGAAGTTAGTCAAGATAGAAAAAGGGGAATGCAATCCACGAAAGGAGACCTTTTTAATTATTTGCTGGAGAGACTTTTAAACGAATTAATTCCTATTCATGATGATGAGCGAATTTTACAAATTAATAATAAAAATGATTTAATTTTACCAATTATCGTTTTTTATCACACCGACAGAATATTAATAAAATCTTCAGCCATAAAAGATATGAGTGAAGAGGAAAGAGAAAATACTTATGATAATAATAGACTTATTGGTTATCAAACAGCTTTTTCAGGAAATATAAATGATTTTAGAGATTTCCTATATTGGTTTAAAGAAGAAGAAGAATATGAAAATGAAGTTAGATTAACACAAGATACCAACTTTAGAAATCCACGTCTTCAAATCATAAGGAAAGTATTAGAAACATTTTTAGAAAACTTTCCTAATGCGGAATTTTCCGATTTACACATAGTGCGTGCAAATTCTAAAAGAGAAGGTGGTATTCGTCGTTTAAGTAAACCTTCGTTAGTTATTAAAAAAAATGGTGAAAACTTCAAACTAGATCAACTTTCCGACGGGGAAAAAACCTTACTAATGATAGTGGTTGATATCGCAAGACGGTTAGCAATTTTAAATCCTAGTATTAATAATCCTGCCGAACTGCTAGAAAAAGGAACAGGAATAATATTAATTGATGAAATAGATTTACATTTACATCCTCAATGGCAAAGAATTGTCATTCCGAGTTTTAGAAAAACATTTCCCAACTGTCAATTTATTGTTACTACTCATTCTCCTCAAGTTTTGAGTGAAGTCAACCGAGAAAACGTATTTATTTTAGAAGATTCAGAAATTGTAGAATTAACACCCCATACTTTTGGTAGAGACAGTAACTCAATTCTTTCTGAGGTTATGGGTGTGGAAAAAAGACCTGTGAAAATGCAAGAAAGAATAGATAAATGTTTTGAAATGATAGATAATGATAACTTAGAAGAAGCTAAATTAGAACTGCAAAAATTATCTGAATCCTTGGGAAATAATGATCCAGATATGATTCAAGCTTATACACTTATTGACTTTTTAAACAGGGTAGAATGAAACGCATTATCAAAGGTTATGAACCTCGATGTCTTTTACAATATCGTCAAATAAATGGGGCAAATTATGACGGATATAGTCCAAAAAAGTCTTTAAAAGAGGCATTATTGACTGAACAAGTTTATATCTGTTGCTATTGTGTGCGACGAATATCTGAAGATAATATGGAAATTGAGCATTGCGAACCACAAAGTAAATATCCAGAATTACAAATAAATTATAAAAATCTCCTTGCTTCTTGTTTAGGTAATCGTCGTAGTAAAAAGGATAATCAGCATTGTAATCCAAGAAAAGGCGATGCAGAAATAACTATTAATCCATGCGATTCTACTAAAAATTGTGAAAATTATATCAAATATAGTTCTACTGGAAAAATTTTTTCTGATGATGAAACTATCAATCATGAACTAAATGAAATTTTAAATCTTAACCTTCAAACTCTCAAGGATAATCGTCAAACCAAATTATTTACTCTAATTAATGCGTTAAATAAAAAATTCCCTAATAAAACTTGGTCAAAAGAAGCTATCAAAAAGAAACTAGAGGAACTTAGTAGCAAAGATGTAGAAGGCAAATATACTGAATATGTCCAATATATTGTTTGGTATTTAAGCAAAAGATTAAATAACCCTTAAACCGTGTAATAAGGTACTCTCACATCATGATCAAATCTGATATCTTCTGTAAAAATTATGTAGAAGTTATCAGGTAGAGTTATGAGTAGAATTAACGGATTTGTCGGTCGTCGTAACTTCTTAAAATTCGTAGGTTTAAGTACCTTGAGTATGGGTACTTTGACTGCTTGTAATGAAATCATTACTAACCGTTCAGAAATTACAATTCCTGAAAATAATCCTAATCCTAATCCAGTGAGTGCAGAGGAAGCAAAAAGAAGATTAATAGCAGGAAACAGAAGATTTGTTAATCAAAATCGTCAATATCCCAATCAATCAAAAAGACGGTTGCAATCAGTATCTAAAAAACAATATCCCTATGCAGCAATATTAGGATGTGCAGATTCTCGCGTACCCCCAGAAATAATTTTTGATCAAGGATTAGGAGATTTATTTGTCGTGCGTATAGCTGGTAATATTGCCAGTAATGAAACTATTGGGAGTTTAGAATATGCTACTGCTAATTTAGGAACACAATTAATAGTTGTTTTTGGTCATAAAGGATGTGGTGCAGTATCAGCAGCGATTGACAATCAACCAGATGATGGTAAAATTAACTCTGTAGTTGATGGCATTAAGCCAAGTTTGTCTCAACCTCAAAGAACAAGAAGTAATATTAATGATGATAACAATCCAGTGATTAATAATATTGAATACCAAGCTAGGAAATTGCAGAATAGTTCACAAATTATAGATAGATTAATCCGTGATGACAGATTAAAAATTATCGGTGCTTACTATGATATTAATACTGGTAAAGTTAGATTTTTAACTTGATATTTATTCCTCTTTTTTTCTTTATCTGCGTTTATCTGCGTTTATCTGCGTTTACAAGCTACCATGAATCTTCAACTCAAAACAAATCATATAGAAATTATCAAAAATCATGCACAAAAAACCTATCCAGATGAATGTTGTGGGCTAATTTTAGGTTATAAAAATAGTGAATATAAAATTGTAGTAGAAATCATCCCCACAGAAAACGTCTGGAATACAGAAAAAGGCAATTTTACAGAGGACCAAAAACATAGTACCAGCAGAAGATATGCAATATCGCCCCAAGTCATGTTACACACGCAAAAAGCAGCGAGAAACCGTAATTTAAATATTATTGGGATCTATCATTCCCATCCTGATTCTCCAGCTATTCCTTCAGAATGGGATAGAATATACGCTTGGACAGAATACTCTTATGTGATATTATCAGTGCAAAATACTCAAGCTAGTGAACTGCAAAGCTGGACTCTTGACGACAACCACCAGTTTCAATCCGAGACAATTAAACTGATAAAATTAGCAAATTTAAGTTAACATTAATACTCCGCGCTGATTCCTACAACTGCTATGCTAAATCCCAATCTGGATGAAATCCAGTTGACGAAAGACGACTACGAACGCTATTCCCGCCACTTAATTTTGCCAGAAGTGGGCATGGAAGGGCAAAAACGCCTAAAAGCCGCCAGTGTATTGTGTATTGGTACAGGTGGACTAGGTTCGCCATTACTGTTATATCTTGCAGCAGCAGGTATAGGCAGAATTGGTATTGTTGATTTTGATGTTGTGGATACCTCTAACCTCCAACGTCAAGTTATTCACGGGACATCCTGGGTAGGTAAACCCAAAATCGAATCAGCAAAAAACCGGATTCATGAAATTAACCCCCATTGTCAGGTTGATTTGTATGAAACCCGTCTGAGTGCAGAAAACGCCCTGGATATTATTCGTCCTTACGATATCGTAGTTGATGGCACTGATAACTTCCCAACGCGGTATTTAGTCAACGACGCTTGCGTATTGTTAGATAAACCCAACGTCTACGGTTCTATCTTCCGTTTTGAAGGACAAGCAACCGTCTTTAACTATGAGGGTGGTCCTAACTATCGTGACTTGTACCCCGAACCACCACCACCAGGAATGGTTCCTTCTTGTGCAGAAGGTGGAGTGCTGGGGATTTTACCGGGAATGATTGGCATTATCCAAGCTACGGAAACAGTGAAAATTATTCTGGGCAATGGTACTACCTTGAGTGGTAGACTGGTGCTTTATAATGCCTTGGATATGAAATTCCGGGAGTTGAAACTGCGTCCTAACCCCATCCGTCCAGTTATTGACAAGCTAATAGATTACGAACAATTCTGTGGTATTCCCCAAGCCCAAGCTGAAGAAGCGAAACAGCAAATGGAAATTCAAGAAATGACTGTGAAGGAGTTGAAGGCGTTATTAGATGGTGGGGCAAAGGATTTTGTGCTGCTAGACGTGCGTAATCCTCATGAGTATGAAATTGCGAGAATTCCTGGTTCTGTGTTAGTCCCTTTACCAGATATTGAAAATGGTGATGGTGTGGCTAAGGTGAAGGAATTACTCAATGGACACCGTTTAATTGCTCATTGTAAACTGGGTGGACGTTCCGCGAAAGCCTTGGCTATCTTGAAGGAAGCGGGGATTACTGGGACAAATGTTAAAGGGGGAATTAATGCTTGGAGTCAAGAAGTGGATGCTTCTGTTCCTCAGTATTAATCATTTTTTTTCAGGATTGTTGATCATGTTTAGCTTAAACCTATAACTATCTCCAGTCCGATGTTAACAGCAAGATACCCGATATTTTAGATAGTTGGGTATCTTGTGATGATGTATATAGAGGCATCTATTTTAGTTATTGATATAATTTATACAAAAAAATCTTTAAAAAATACCAAAATTGTCCATTACTTATACTTCTTTTAAAGTGTAAGATGTCTAAAGTTTGCACAAACTTCATGAAAAATTTAGCCATAACAGTTTCCAGCTAGAAGAGGACATCCCCTAATCATAAAACATGGCTTGAGCAGAATGTGGTATTACCCTTGCTGCTTGATTTAGATACTAAAAGACTTTTCGCTTTCCTGCTATCAATAAACAGGGATTGAGGGTAAATTTACTTTCAAAAACTCAACTTGAGCAGTACCTATCGTCACAGCAACTTGCCGAAACAATAATATATTGCATTATGGATACGCTTTCCACAACTAAGTCTAAGATTCTGATTGTAGATGATGATGTCAGTGTCCGTAACCTGATTCAGCGTTTCTTGAGTCGTAAATATGAGATAGAATCAGCCGCGGACGGTAAAACGGCTCTTGTTGCTTTTGAAAAATTAAATCCGGCTTTAGTGATTCTTGACTGGAATTTACCAGATGCAAATGGATATAAACTGTGTCAAGAGATGCAGAGCCGTACTAATGCTTTGGTAATGATGCTTACTAGTCGCAATGATGAAGCTGATAAGATCAAGGTTTTAGCTGCCGGTGCGGATGATTTTTTAACTAAACCATTTAGTTTGGCTGAGGTGGAAGTTAGGGTGGAAGCACTATTAAGGCGTGTTCGCTATATTCAGCCTAGTGTTTCACAACGTCTCACTTTTAATCAGTTGTCTATTAATTCGGAAGCACGGGAGGTTACACTCAATAATAAGGCTTTGCCTTTGACTGCTTTGGAGTTTAATATTTTACATTTTCTGGCTACCCATCCTAGACAAGCATGGAGTCGTACTCAATTAATTCAAAAGATTTGGGGGTGTGATTATGTGGGTGATGGGCGCGTTGTTGATGTGCATATTGGTCAATTACGCAAGAAAATGGAGGCTGATTCTAGTATGCCGGAGTTTATTAAGACGGTACGGGGTTATGGCTATAAGTTTGATCCACCTGAAAATACCACAGTTTAAATTTGGCGAAATATGATGGTTGTGATGGCTTAACAATTTGCTCAAATCTGGGCTTGATGAGATGATTTAGGTGATTAATCGGTAGATATTGGGGCTAAAGTCTGTCAGGGAGTCGTATCTACTCAAGCCTCGGATAAAACCTTTAATTTTTTGCTTCTATAGGATATTCTCTGGTTTAGGAACAACTGCACTGTTAGCTTTAAAAAATATATATGCAAATTACTGTAATGACTTTTAACCTCCGCTATGATAAACCAGATCCTGGGGTGCGTCAGTGGAAAAAGCGTGTAGGGGCGATCGCTTCTTTAATTCAACATTACAAACCGGATTTGCTGGGTACACAGGAGGGTAAATCTCATCAACTGGCGGATTTACAGGCGCTCTTACCTGAATATAACATAATTGGGGGCGATCGCACTGGGACAGGAACGGGTGAACATTGTGCAATTTTCTACAACCCACAATGTCTGAAACTTCAGGAAACACAGGATTTTTATCTCAGTGATACTCCAGAAATTCCTGGTAGCATTACTTGGGGAACTCGTTTACCACGTATGGCTACTTGGGCTAATTTTGAAGTTGCTAATCCTGGTCTATCTTTAACTATATTAAATACCCATCTAGATCACGAAAATGCCAAATCTAGGGAGTTAAGTGCAGCTTTAATTAGTCAACGGTTGGCGGAATTTCCGTTAAAAAACTACTTACTGCTAACGGGGGATTTTAACGCTAATCCTGGTACTCTAGAACGGCAAATTTTTCTATCCCCTTTAGCTAATGGCAAACAATTACAAGATCCTTTAGAGACTCTGCCTCTAGAACAACAGAAAACTTTTCATAATTTTACGGGTCAAGCCTGGGATGCTATTGATACTATATATTGCGATCGCTGCGCTGACCAAAGGTATCGCTCTTTCTCAGTAGAACAAGTCATTATTGATCGTCAACAGTGGGAAGGGGTGTGGCCTTCTGACCATTTTCCAGTGATTGTAAAATTAACAATAGTTTCATGATTTGAACTGTGTAGGTGCAGGAATTTTTCGACCTAACTCTTGAGCAGTTTCTATCCATTCCTGCATAATAATTTCTATATTTTGCAGTGCTTCTTGATAAGTTTCTCCCTAAAGTTACAAGTTCAAAAGCGATCGCACATCCCCAAACATGAACTGCTTGCAGCAGCACTTCGCTATCGCACATCACCACATCTCTAAACAGCAAACTGACAAGTCAGCGCTTGCGTGATCGCTCATCCCCACATCCCCAAAACAATGATTCATAATCAATATTCCTAAATATTTTAACTCACAGCATATTCTGTAAACTGCCTCATAAAAGGAGACTGAAAACCTAAGAGGCTCTTGCGTCTCTTTTATGGAGAATTAATACTAAAGTGCCAGTTTAATAAACTACGTAATCGGAAATTACTAAAGTTACGAAAGCCATATCCAAGTCTTTTGATTAATTTGAGTTTATTATTAATTCCTTCAACAGTACCACTCGTAGTTCTGCCATCAAAATAACCTACGACTTCACCAAACCATCTAATCATTGTTCCTATACTTTTGGGAAAATACGAAAGTCCATTGTGCATCCAATCTAATAAATTGATTATGCTTTTACCCCAAGACTTAGTAGATTTTCTCTGAATAGATTTTCGGCTCTACCGGACTTAGTATGCTAAACTGGAGGGAACTCTTAACTGGGAACTCTTAACAGGGAACAGGAAGAATGTCAGATATTAATGACTTTAAAGACTTAATAATTTGGCAAAAAGGAATGGATATTGCTCAAAGATGCTATTTCCTCACTAAACTTTTTCCCAAAGATGAGTTATATGGTATGGTTCAACAAATTAGAAGAAGTGCTGTATCTATTCGGTGCTAATATATCTCTTATGATATGGACGAAGATATAGAGGAGAATATATAAGATTTTTAAACATAGCTCAAGGGTCAGTTAATGAATTAGAAACTCATCTGATTTTATCTCACCGAGTAGGATTATGTTCAGAAAAAGATGTAGAAATGATTCTTAATTTATTAAAAGAAGAAAGCAGAATGATTATTAGTCTTATTAAAAAACTAGAAAATTAAAATTTTTCCCCTGTTCCCAGTTAAGAGTTCCCTGTTCCCTTCTCTCAATTTCTCGGTTTAGCATAACAAGTACCGAAGAGCCAGATTTTCTAAGGATTTATTTTTAAATGTTTGTATCATTTATCTTTGAATTTTATATCATTATATGAATTATACAAAATTTCTACTTACAGTTACGAAATCGCACTTCCCCACACCCTCAAACGCGAACTGACAAGTCAGCGCTTGCGCTATCGTACCATCCCACACCCCAAACAGCGATACCTTCGGTAAGCTTCGCTAACGCTCTCCCAACATCCCAAACAGCGAACTGCTTGCAGCAGCGCTAGTTCCCTCCGGGACGCTCCGCGAACGCGATCGCTCTCCCAACATCCCTAAAACAGCGATCTGCTGAAAGCAGCAGCGCTTCGCTATCGCCTCAATTCATCACCAGAATAAAAAATGATAAGATACTAATAAGATTTTATTCATATTAGAAACTTATGAATGTGAGTTTTCCGATACCAAAAGAACTTGAGTCTTATCTTGAGGTTCAGCTTCAATCTGGCAATTATGATACTGTAGCGGACTATTTTTTGATGTTGTTGCAGCAGGATCAACGGCGTAAGGATGCTCAAGCAAAATTAGCTAGTTTGTTGCAAGAAGGTTTGGACTCAGAAGCAGAACCTGTAACTCCTGAATATTGGCAAGATTTGCGCCGTTCAGTCTTTGGTAAGGCGCAGTAGTGAGTATGGCTTTCCAGGTAATTGTTCGCAATCGTGCTACCCAGGATATTAGACAACAAGCAAATTATATTTTGGTCAATGGCAATCGGGAATCAGGGGAGAAGTTTTTGGAGTTTGTTGAGTCTGCTTTTGCTCAATTGGCAATAACCCCCAATATGGGTAAGGTTGTGTTGTCTTTGTCTGATATGGGAACAATTCGTCAGTGGCGGATTAAGAATTTTAAGGACTATTTGATTTTTTATAAAGTCCAAGAGGAACAAGTGGAGGTTCTACGGGTTTTGCATGGAGCGAGAGATTTAGAGGATTTATTGCCATTCTTAGATGAGGAAGTTTAATTTTTTGATTCCTAGGTCGCGCTAGTTCCCTCCGGGACGCTACCGCGAACGCTATCGCACTCCCCACATCCCAAAACAGCTATATCTTCCCTTGACAAAATATTTTCATACAATTAACATGAAATTATCAAATAATTTATTGAAAGTATGATGTTTAGCTTAAGCGATATTCACCCCTTATCAGAGTTTCAGCGAGGAGCAAAGATGTTTCTGGATAAGTTAAAAGAAACTAAATCTCCTATTGTGCTGACTGTGAATGGTAAAGCTGCTGCTGTGGTTCAAGATGCTGAAAGTTATCAAAAAATGATTGATAGACTGGAATTACTGGAATCCGTTGCCAAGATACGTCAAAGTATAAATGAGTTTGAACAAGGTGAGGGTATGCCGTTAAATCAAGCATTTGCAGAATTTAAGGAAAAGTATGGCATACCGGATTGAGATTTTACTTAGTGCTATTGCTGATATTGAGAGTATTTTCCTGATAGGAAAAATTGGATAATGGTAAAAATTATGTTGCAAGCAATTGAAGGAATTTACAAAGATGGTAAGGTAGAACTTAAAGAATTACCATCTGATATTTCAGAAAGTTTTGTTATTGTCACTTTTTTAAAATCGAAAAAAAATCACAAAAAAGATCAAATAATGCTGTTTGGTATGTTTTCTGGAAATCAGCAGTCAACAGAAGCGGATTTTGAAATTGCTGAATTTCATGGGGATAGTGAAGACAGTTTAGACTGGTCATAATAAATTATGAAATATGTCCTAGATACTCATGCTTTAATCTGGTTTCTTGAAGGTAATTTAAAGTTAGGTCCAAATGCTAAAGTTATCCTTTGTGATCCTAATTCACAGTTAGTTATTCCTGCGACTACCTTAGCTGAGGCTGTTTGGATTGTAGAAAGAGGTAGAACATCTATTCCTACTCCTAAAGATGTAATTTTAGCAGTAGAAGCTGATCCTCGTGTGGTAATTTATCCCCTTGATCAAGATGTTATTGAAATGACTATGAATTTATCTGCTATTAATGAAATGCACGATAGACAAATTGCGGCAACTGTGTTAGTTTTAGCCAGTAAAGGTGAAGTTGTACGGTTATTGACGTGCGATAAAAATATAACTACGTCGGGTTTAGTTGCTATTGTTTGGTAGTTTGTAGGAGAGATCGCACTACCCCACATCCTTAAACGCGATCGCTCATCCCCACATATCCAAACAGCGATTCCTGCGGAGCGCAACGCTTACGCATTCCCAACATCCCAAACAGCGATCTCATTCCCATACCCCCAAACAGCGATTCCTGCGGAGCGCAACGCTTACGCACTCCCAAACCCCAAAAGCGATTCCTAGGTCGCGCTTCGCTATCGCATTCCCCACATCCCAAAAAGCGAACTGCTTGCAGCAGCACTTCGCTATCGCATCCCCACATCCCAAAAAGCGAACTGCTTGCAGCAGCGCTTCGCTATCGCACCATCTCCAACAGCACAAAACTATAGTAGCTTTATACTTAGGGCTTGCTGAAAAAGTGTTTCTGGAAAGGCAAGGGAACATTCGTCTTTATGTAAATCACCTCTTATATAGAGAGAATAATAATCAAGCATTGCAGACTCATTTAAGCCGTTGATAGTAAATGTATTATCAGGTGATCTCCCACGCTTCTTACAATCTTCTTGATAGGAAATTGGAGAACCTTTTTCACAATAATCTGCCAAATAGTATTTTTTAGAAGAATCTTCTTTTTGATTGGCATTTCACCTTTCCAAATAAAAATGTCAACAGGCATAAAAATTACAACTCCCTTCTTAATCTCAAATAATTACCAAATCATCCCCAAGTTCAAAACAAAACCCTTCAAAACATCTTCCCCCGAAACCGTAGCAGGAGATTTCAAAACCTCAACCTCCTTACCAGGTATATAAATTTCCACTTGACGAGATTTCCAATTGATTAATATACCCAAACGCACACCATTATCTATATATTCCTTCATCTTTTCCTGTGTAGTCTTCAAACTATCACTAGAAAAAAGTAACTCAATTACAAAATCAGGACAAATGGGAGGAAATTTTTGTTTTTCCTCATCAGTTAAATTATTCCATCTTTCTAACTTTACCCAAGCAGCATTAGGGGAGCGAATAGCACCATTTGGTAAAATAAATCCGACATCAGAACCAAAAACTACACCTTGTGATTTGTCATCGTTCCAATTTGCTAATTGAGCAGTTAAACCAGAATTAATATTGCCAGTTATCCCACCCAATAAAGGTTTTAATAAAAGACTACCATCAGCATTACGTTCAATTTTGATTAATTCATTGATTTGGCAGATTTCAAAGAATTGATCATCAGTTATTTGAATTGATGGAGGTAGATAGAGAGTGATAAATTCTAAACCAATGTCATAACTTGCTCATATTCTTCCTTATGACTTTGCAAAGCATCCCAGACATCAACTTTTTGCTGAAGATTCAACCAAAGTCTATGTCCATTTCCCAAAGCTTTACCAAGACGAATTGCAATATCTACAGTAATTGATTTTTCACCATTAATAATTTCCTGAATTGTTTGATTAGATACTCCTAAAATTTCAGCAAAATTGCTAGGATTAATATCTAAATCATCTAAAATATCTGCAATTATTTCACCAGGATGTATTGGTCTTACTAATCTATCTTGAGTAATATCTTGCAAATTATTCATAATTAATACTCCTTAATAATTTGGTTGGCTTTATTTAACGATGTTCAATCATTCAATACTATATTAACACAACATTCATTAATGGTAATCTTCTAAATTGACATCATAAGCATCCCCATCTTCAAATTTAAACGTTATCCGCCAGTTTCCTGATACCTTAATTGACCAAGTTCCTTTTCTGTCTCCTTTTAATTCATGCAAATCATATCCCGGTAATTTTATATCGTCTACCATTAAAGCTGAGTCTATAACTTCAAGCCTAATTCTAATTTTCTTTTCTAAATTTGCAGGAACTCCTTTATTAAAATTTTCTCTGAATAGATTTTGTAATGCTTTACTTTTAAATGTTTGAATCATCTTGAATTTTATATCATTATGTAGATTATACAAAGTTTCTACCTACAGTTACGCGATCGCACCCCACATTTCCAAACAAGCGATCTCACTCCCACACATCCCAAACAGCGATTCCTAGGTCGCGCTTCGCTATCGCACCCCACAAACCCAAAACAGCGTATAGTTAAATTAGGCTTAAAACTATAAATAAGCAAAAAATGTATGTCTAACTATCAAGAATTGTTACAACAGGCTAAAAATCTGACTCCAGAAGAACAACTTAAATTAGTTGAAAATTTATCTATCTTAATTCGTCAACAATTGAAAATGACATCAAAACCAAAGCGTAGTATTCTAGAATTACGTGGTTTAGGTAAAGAAATCTGGGGAAATATTGACGCTCAGGAATATATTAATCAGGAGCGTGATTCATGGAATGGTTAAATGAATTACAGGGTAAAATTATAGGTTTAGATACTGCACCGCTAATTTATTTTATAGAAGAAAATCCTATTTATTTAGAAGTTACAGATGTTTTTTTACAGCTATGTATAGAGGTTAGTTCAGTGTTGTCACGTCGGTTTTAACTATATCAGAAGTTTTAGTTTATCCTTTACGTGCAGGAAATACGATATTAGCTCAACAATATCGTGATATTCTTTTTAATTCTCAAGGTTTAACAACTATTGAAGTGTTACCAGATATTGCTGAAAATGCGGCTAAATTAAGAGCAGATTACAATTTAAGAACACCGGATGCTATTCAAATGGCTACTGCTATTTATGGTGGTGCGTCTTTTTTCTTGACAAATGATATACGTTTACCTTCTTTACCAGGGTTAACTGTGTTGGTTTTAAATCAATTGATAAGTTAAGTGCTTTGAAATAGAGCGATCGCACTCCCACACCTCCCAAAACAGCGATTCCTGCGGAGCGCTTCGCTATCGCACTCCCACATCCCAAAAGCATCAATTAAGCAGACATTAAACGCTGTGTAGGTTCAGGAATTTTTCGACCTAACTCTTGAGCAGTTTCTATCCATTCCTGCATAATAATTTCTATATTTTGCAGTGCTTCTTGATAAGTTTCTCCATCAGCAGCACATCCCGGTAAATCTGGAACTTCTGCGATAAATGCTTGGTCTTGTTCACTCCAATAGAGATTAATTTCATAGCGCAGAGTCATCTTAACCTCCTAGCTGATATTTAAGTAACATTTCACGGACTTGTTTAACTTGATATGCTTTGGCTTTTCCTTGTTTGGGTTGAAGGTTCAAGATTTCTTCAACTCCTTCTTTTGTAAAAATGTGGTGACTACCACGAATTCTTTCATCAAATCCTAATCTGATTAAGAGTTGACACAATTGCTCAAAGGATATATTTGTGTCAGATGCGCCTGATAGAATTTTAGCTGATAGCTTGTCTTGTTGACTCACAAGTTATAATTTTATTGACTCAGATGCTTATAATAATCGAAAGCGATGCCTTCGGTCAGCTTCGCTATCGCACTCCCACATTCCCAACATCCCCAAAAGAGCGATTCCTACGGAGCGCTTCGCTATCGCACCTCCTCACAACCCTAACAAGCGATTCCTACGGAGCGCTTCGCTATCGCATCCCCCACATCCCAAACAGCGATTCCTACGGAGCGCTTCGCTATCGCACTCCCACACCCCAAAAGCGATAGCACCTCCACACCCCCAACCAGCGATCGCACTCTCCACATCCTCAACAAGCGAACTGCTTGCAGCAGCGCTTCGCTATCGCACTCCCCGCATCCCCAAAAGCAACCTAGCGATCACTATTGCATAGTATTTTTGTACTTATCAAGATTTTACACCAACAATCAAATACAATTTCCGTAGATATGACAGTTTAGGGGGTAATTTTGGGTAATACTAAGAAAGCTCAATAAGTTAAATATAGCTTTGTATGTCTACTGAATTAACTGCTGAAACTTTAATCCCACTTTCTGTCCAAGAACGGAAAGCACTAATTTTGCATCATGCTTCATTAATTGATGTGACTCACATCGCAGATGAAGATTTACACATAGCATATAAATACGGAAAAATTATTTCCTCAATAGCACCAGCTTACTTCCAATATCAAATTGCACAAGACAAGCAGAATGGATCTGTTTTAGAATTAGATAGACAATCTCAGTTAATTAGTAGTAAAACTGAAAAATTCGCAGATGATTTTATTGAGTGGTTAAAACTCGACTTTGAAAAGAAAAATTCAATAATTGAGGATCATCCTAACCCATCCAATCTTTTTGAACTCTGTGGAGCTAAATTGCTAGTTACTAGCAACTCAGTGACAAGAAGCCTTAGTACAACAATGGGAAGTCTCTGGGAAAAGATATCTAATATTAGTCCTTATATTATTAACCCAGAATTTGAATTTGGAATTAAAATTACTGGAATTGATATTCTACTTTTTTCGGAAGAAACAGTTAAGTTTGCACAACTAAAAACTCTAAAAGGAACATTGACTGGTTCCCAAGTACCAAGAGCAAAAAAAGAATTAAGTATTCATGAAAACTCTTTGTTTATAGCAGCTTTTGATTTAGGTAAATGGACTTTTTCAAATAGAAGTAACATTCCTCGCATTGCTGGTAAACCATTTTGGAATATGATTTGCATGGATTATGATCTAGTTGAAAATCATATCCGAGATATGTTACAGAAAATTGATCAAGCATTTGCTGAATTAGCCACAAAATAAATAGTTACCAAATCTATAGAGAAAAAAGTGAAAGTTGTTCAGATATCTCTTTACCTTTTGCTTTCTTTCCTTGAATTAAGTTGAGAAGATAACTACCAAGTTCTTTAGCAAGTAATACGGGAACTGCATTACCAATTTGTTTATATTTAGAACTGATAGAACCATAAAAAATCCAATCATCGGGAAAAGTTTGAATTCTTGCAGATTCACGGACAGTTAAAGAACGTAATTCTACAGGATGACACATATCTGTAGCTTTTTGGTGTGGACTTGTTGTAATTGTTGGAGAAGGTTTATCCCAAGATAATCTTCTATAAAAACCCACTTTTCCACCTCCCGAATTATAAGCACCTCCCATAGCTTCTTGTTTTAATTCTTCTGGTAAATGCTTCCAGTTTTGTCCAGCTTCCAATAATCTTAAATATTTTAAGCGACTTTCTGGATAAGCCATAAATTCTTGTTCTGTATCAACTAAATCTGTTATAGCATCTTCTAAAGTTCGCCATTTAGGTAAAATTTTACCATCTTTACAATATTTGGGAATAGGAAATGTAGCAGCTTCACCATCTCTAGAACCAATAAATACTACACGCGCTCTATTCTGTGGAACACCATAATCTGCTGCTTCTAAAAGGTTATAAACGATGTTATAGCCTATTTCCTTCATTTCTGATAATACTACTTTCAAAGCAGCACCAGCTATTTCATCAACTTCCAAGGGTGGGTAATCTTTTCCTCTTTGGTTAATTGGTCTATGACGAAGTGGAGCAGAAAGCAAACCTTTGACATTTTCCATTAAGAAAAAACGGGGTTGGACTTCTTTAACAATGCGAACAAAGTCCATGAATAAACTACCGCGAGGGTCCATAACTGAACCTCTTTTCCCTGCGGTACTAAATGGCTGACAAGGTGGACCACCTGTTACTAAATCTACTTCTCCTGGTTGTAAAGCACGTCCTAAATTTAAAACTATTCCCCCTTCTTCAAGTAATTCTTGAGAACTGACGTTTTGTATTTCTCTGGGAATAGCACTTTCTTGCAAAAATGGACGATTAAGAGCAATTGTTTTTGTAGCATCACGGTCTTTTTCTACTACACTTACTGTATGAAATCCTGCTTGTTCCATACCCAAGTCTAGACCAAAAGCACCTGTAAATAAGGAAATAGAAATAGCTTTACCATCTATCATTCTTGTCGTTCCCCAACAATTACTAAAATCAATAGTTATATAATGAGATGTATAAGGAACTTGCTCATATATCACTAATTAGATCAAGTGTATCACTCTTTCGTGATAGATAAATTGAATAATTGTAAACATTACCAAATCATCGCCAAATTCAAAACAAACCCCTTTAAAACATCTTCCCCTGAAACCGTAGCAGGAGAATCCAAAACCTCAACCTCTTTTCCTGGTCTATAAATCTCCACTTGACGAGATTTACGATTAATTAATATACCCAAACGCACACCATTATCTATATATTCCTTCATCTTTTCCTGTGTAGTCTTCAAACTATCACTAGGAGAAAGTAACTCAATGACAAAATCAGGACAAATAGGAGGAAACTTTTGTTTTTCTTCATCACTTAAAGCATCCCATCTTTCCAACTTAATCCAAGAAGCATCAGGAGAACGATCTGCACCATTTGGTAATTTAAAACCAGTAGAAGAATCAAAAGCTATCCCAGTACCATCAGCATCAGTCCAATTAAATAATTGTTGATTGAGTCTACCATTACGATTTCCCGTTTCTCCCCCCGCAGGTGACATAATTATTAATTCCCCATTTGCATTTCTTTCAAATCTCAATTCGCGGTTGTTTTGACATAGCTGAAAAAACTGATCATCAGTCATATCTATCACTGATTTTAAACTCACAGTTAAAGCATTCATAACCACATCCCACAATTACAAAAATTGTTATTTTCCCAAATCATAAACTAATCTCCCTCTTCCTTTGCTCCTTTGCGACTACCCTTCGGGATCTCTAAGAGAGATTGCGCGAAACAAAATCAAGATATCATAGGCAGGTATAAAACCTGCCCATTTAATCCTATTCTATACCCTCAATCCGATTTTCCACCTCCTGATACAACTCACGTAACCGGTCTAAATTTTCCTCACTAGTCTCCCAATAACCGCGTCCATTCATTTCCAACAAAGTAGAAACAATCTTGCGGAAAGAATGAGGATTGAGATTCATGAGACGCTTTTGCATTTCCTCATCTTTGATGAAAGTCTCATTCGTGTCCTCATAAACCCAGTTATCCACAGCGCCAGCAGTCGCACTCCAACCAGTCGTATTTACCAACCGCTTAGAAAGTTCCCGCACACCTTCGTAACCGTGAGATAACATCCCCTCATACCATTTGGGATTTAACAACTTAGTCCGCGCATCTAAACGCACAGTTTCTGATAAACTTCTCACCTGTGCATTCGCAGTAGTTGTATCTGCAATGTAAGATGCAGGTTTCTTGCCATCTGCACGCAGACTTGCTACTAACTTAGTAGGATCAGAGTCAAAATAATGGGAAACATCTGTTAAACTGATTTCCGAAGAATCGAGATTCTGGAAAGTTGCATCAGCAGTTTTCAAAGTAGTTTCAAAAATCTCCCGCGACTCATCCATAACCCCAGGATTATCAGAATTGAAAGAGAAAGATTTCCGTTTCAAATACATTTCCTGTAACTCAGCTTCACTATCCCAAGTGCTATTCTCCACCGCTAAGTTAATATTAGAAGAATAAGAACCAGAAGCATTAGAGAAAACGCGAGTTGCAGCTTGACGCAGATTTATCCCCATGTCCTCCGCTTGTTTCAAAGCGTGCTTGCGGACAAAATTCATTTCCAAAGGTTCATCAGCTTCCGCAGCCATTTTCACACCTTGGTCAAGCAAATTCATTTGGTTAATGAACAAGTCGCGGAATACACCAGAACAGTTAATTACCACGTCAATTCTAGGACGACCCAACTCTGATAAAGGTATCAATTCCAACTTATTCACCCGTCCCAAAGCATCGGGTACTGGACGCACACCAATCATCCACATAATTTGGGCGAGGGATTCACCGTAGGTTTTGATGTTATCTGTACCCCAGAGGACACAGGCAATGGTTTCTGGCCAGTTTCCTTCATTTTCTGACCTGTTCCGTTCCAACAATCTATCAACGACGATTTTCGCAGATTGAACTGCGGCGGAAGTGGGGATAGATTGGGGATCTAAAGCGTGAATATTTTTACCAGTGGGTAATACGTCAGGATTACGGATAGGATCACCACCGGGACCAGGGAGAATATATTCACCAGCTAAACCTTGGAGAAGTCCACCCAGTTCGTTATCTGCACAAACTTGTTTTAAGCAGAATTCCAAATATTCAAACAGGGGTTTCAACGCAGAGGTATCAACTTTGGTGTAACCTGATTGATGCAGTGATTCTACCCAAGGTTCTTTTCTGCCCATATTGAAGAAATTCAACTTGGAAACCGCGATAACTCGACCTTCTGCGTCAATTTGTTCTTGAACTAATGCCGTTACAGCCGCACGGGTAGCGAGGGTGATATCTTGTAATAGTTGCACATCTGCCAAAATTCCGGCATCGTTGTTTCTGTAGATATCTTCAATGGTGCGTCCCAGACTTCTGGCAATAATTCCCGGTAAACCTTGAATTTCTTCCTCTTGCCGATCTAAACTAGCAATGTTGACCAAAGTTGCGATCGCTTCTTCAGCACTAGGAGGCTTACCAATCACGTGCAGTCCACAAGGTAACAAGCGTGATTCAATTTCCATCAACCTGCGATAAACGCTACCAACAATGTTATCCCGTTCTTCCGAGGACATATCCTTAGAATCGGTTTCTGGTAACTCAATATCCTTGTCTAAGTTGACAATGCGGCATTTATCCATGATGGAATTGACAATGGAAACGCCGCGTCCTGTGTCTTTCAAAGTTTGGTAAGAAGCAATTAACTCGCTGAGTTCCTTCAAACCCTTGTATAAACCAGCATTTTCCGCAGGTGGTGTCAGGTAAGAAATTGTTTCTGCGTAACTGCGACGTTTGGCAATTGTGGCTTCACTGGGGTTATTAGCTGCGTAATAATACAGGTTAGGAATTGAGCCAATTAGTTGATCTGGGTAACAATCACCGGACATTCCCATTTGCTTACCGGGCATAAATTCCAACGAGCCATGAGTACCAAAGTGTAACACAGCATCAGCGCCCCAAATCCGTTCTAGGTAGGTGTAGTAAGCTGCAAAACCGTGATGAGGACTTGCGGAACGGGAGAATAACAACCGCATGGGGTCGCCTTCATAACCAAATGTGGGCTGGACACCAATGAACACATTACCAAATTGTTTCCCATAAATCAACAGATTTTGTCCATCGCTGTTGAGGTTTCCGGGAGGTGGTCCCCAGTTCTCTTCTAAGCGTTGGGAGTAGGGTGTCAGTGCTTCATATTCTGGCACGGACATTTTGTAAGCAATGTTGAGTTCAGGACTGTTGTATTGTGCTTGTGCGTCGTGGATGACTTGTTCTAGCAACTCTTGGGGAGTTTCGGGAATGTCCTGCACGTCGTAACCGTTGTTTCTGAGTCCTTGTAAAACCTCGAAGATAGAACCGAATACGTCTAAATATGCGGCTGTACCCACGTTACCTTTGTCGGGAGGGAAGCTGAAAACAGTGATGGCAACTTTCTTGTCTAATTTGGGTTTGCGGCGGAGATTTGCCCATTTTAAGGCGCGTTGGGCAACTATTTCTACTCGGTCTTGTAAAGCGATCGCTCTCCCGGTTGCCCCATCTTTACCTGATAAGATAATCGGCTCAATTGCGCCGTCTAGTTCGGGTATAGCAATCTGTAAAGCCACTTGAATGGGATGTAACCCCAAATCGCTATCGAGCCATTCTTCCGTAGTCTGGAAGACCAAAGGCAATGCGACCATGTAAGGACGATTTAACCGTTTTAAGGCTTCAATAGCTTTAGGATGATCTTGTCTAGCGGGTCCACCCACCAAAGCGAAACCAGTTAAAGACACCACCGCATCTATTAACTGCATTTTTGTAATTGGTTCATAGAAGTAAGCTTCTATTGGTTTAGAGAAATCCAAACCACCAGCAAAAACAGGAAGAACTCTTGCCCCTAAAGATTCCAATTCCTGCACAATTGCCACATAATGGGCATCATCGCCGGTAACGAGGTGAGTCCGTTGTAATACCAAACCTACACAGGGTGCAAGGGGGTCTTTCAGGTTACTAGAAATGTCCTTGCGGGCAGAATACCAGTTCAGATATTCTCGCACATCCTCAAACATAGTCGGCGCTAAAGGATGCCAAATTCCCATGTCGGGATAAACAACTGGTGCTTCATACTTAGCAGCAGCAAAGCTTTCTTTTTCTACGCCTTTCAATACGTATTTATCAGCCAGCATCAGCAAGAAGTTTTCCAGGTTTTCCGCTGAACCACCTAGCCAATACTGAAAACTGAGCATGAAGTTTCTCGCGTCTTGTGCTTTTTCCATGGGGAGGAATTTCAGCACTTGGGGAAGTGTCCGCAACAACTTCAACATTCCATCTTGGAAACCAGCGCCAGATTTTTCTTTGCGCTTCTTCATGAAGTTAGCAATGACGCTCTTGGATTGTCCTAACTGCGCCAAAGAGAAGCTACCCATTTTATTGAGGCGCATAACTTCGGGCATGGAGGGGAAGACAACCGATACATCTAGGTTATCACGATGGGGTTCAACTGCGGCAACTACTTTCTGTGCTAAGTCTTCTATAAAAATCAGAGAAGCAATGAATATATTAGCACTGGCTATATCACGTTTCAACTCCTCATAGTTTTCAGTTCCACGCAGTTCTTCAATCAAGTATCCACTGATTTCTATGGCTACGCTGGGATGATTAGCGTTAATTTCCCGTACCGCTTGCGATAATGCACTTTGGTATTGGGATTCTAGCACGACATAGACAACCTTGATTAACTTACGTCCCCGTAAATCGTCAGGTGCAATATGTCGAATCGTGGACTTGACTTGGGTAAACATTCAAATAAGCTCCTTTCAAGCGTGTTCTCATGAAGTTCCTCACGGCTAATATGGCCGTTTGTAACTGCAATTATTTTCGGCAATAAGAGTTTTTTAGCAGAAAACTCGGATTCTGTGGGGGTTTTGTCCTATATCTGACACAAAATGATATAGAAAACAACATATTTATTCATGAATCTTAACAAAGAATACAGGTTCTCTCACCTGTTTTTAAATTTTGTTTACATAATTATGCTGTTATGTAACAAAACGTTAGTGCTGACAGTATTGTGATATTCTGGTTTTGAGTTAAGCGATCGCTTGCTGCTCAATTGTGCAGTTATACTCAACATGGCTGAATCATTTGATTCTGTGGTAAGGGTTTAGCAGTGCTAAACCCCTACACATCTGGGTTTTTCGTAATATTACAAAAGTCCATTTCCCATCCGTGTTTAGTATAGCCCCCAGTTCTGGGAACTCTAATTTTGTTGGACAAAATTGATTTACTGTTAGGAGGAAAATTATGCGTACATCAGGTCAAATTATGCTTTTAGAATTTTTAGGAGACCTTCTTAAAATTGCTTTTGGGGCAGATTATTATAAATTATTTACGAAACGTGTCAATGAAAATGATGCCAGAAATATTTTTTCAGTAACAGATTTAGCAAAAAAATATCCTGATTTTAAGGATAAAGTTATTGAAAAGGCTAAGAGCAAGATTAAAAAACAATCTGAAGGTCTTGATCAAAAATATGAAGAATCAATCACTAAAAAATATATGACTTTTGATCAAGGATTAAAGCTTGTCAAAGGACTGCTGGATAGTGTTGTTAGCTCCGGATTTGGTAATACAGGTATAACTGAAAAAATTCTTAGTACCTTTACATCTGCTGTATGTACTGACGGATTTTTATTGTTCAAAGAATATCATAACAGTCACAAGTCTCAAGAGTTATACGAAATAGAAGAGAGCAAAGATTCGGACTCATTCAGGTTATTTTATCTTCATTTAGACGTGGAGGCAGAAAAAATTGAGAACTTTTTGTACAACGAGAGCAATACTATTCTCAAAGCAGAATATAAAGTCATTAAATTTTCAAATCTTCAAGCCCTACTTGAGTGGGCTTCAGATCAGTAGATGTTGTGGATTTACTGGCTGGATAATTACGAAAATTGCAAAGATTTTGAAAATTGCTATCACCGGCGCAATTTAGGAATAAGTTGGGAGTGCGATAGCGAAGCACTGCTGCAAGCAGTTCGTTTAAGATTGGGGTGGTTGTGAGCGATCGCTGTTTGGGGATGTTGTGAGAGCGATTATGATTTTTTGTCAGAATCAGGATAACCAGGATTAAAGGATTTACAGGATGTTATTTAATAATTGTTGGTGAAAATTTGGGGATGATTTTGTTTATTCTGATATGGCTAACGCCACGCTACGCTATCAGACAATTACAACATTCACCACCAACAAACAAAAGAGCAATTACATCCTGTACATCCTCAAATCCTGGACATCCTGATTCAGACAAAAAATCCGCGTTTATCTGCGTTTATCAGCGTTCACCTCCTGAATCAAGGATCAAAAATAGGCGATCGTTTAAAATTAGGGTTGTGAGCGATCGCACTTTAGGAATAAGTTGGAATTGCGATAGCGAAGCGCTCCGTAGGAATCGCTTAAAATTAGGGGGTTGTGAGCGATCGCTGTTTGGGGATGTTGGGGTGCGATAGCGAAGCGCTCCGCAGGAATCGCGCTTATATATTAACTATATATTTCTTTCAAGGCAAAATCTCAAAACAATCACAATGCTGAGGTCGAAATAATCTAAAATCTCGCTGATCTAAAGTCAATATTCTTTTAATATCAAAACGTTCAGCTATAGCCATAACACTTGCATCTACAAAATCAATCCGACTATCTGCATATTCATCCAAAATTTCCGCAACACGCACCAAATCTTGATCTGTCAAAGCTACTAAAATAAATCTACTTGCAGATAGTCCTTTTAAGAAAGCTACTAATGTTGCTGAACCTGCATTACGTCCTACTAAATAAGCCACTTCTGCTAATACTGTTTGTGGCAATAAAATTTGTTTTTGTTGTGTGTATACTGGTGTTACACTATTGTGCATTGTGTCCAAACGATTCAACAATGCGACAACAAAGCCAGTATCAGCTACTGCTGGGGTTCTTTCCATGTCCAACCTGATTTCTCTGTTACTTCATTTTGAAGAATATCTTCGGAATTAATAGCTAAATCAGGTGTGGCTGCAAATAAGCCAATTAATGGATCAGATACAGCATCATTAACTGTTTCTAGTGATTGGATTTCCAGGTATGATCTGACAGCTTCACTAATAATTGATTCCGGTGATTGACCACGGTTACTAGCCAGATTGATCAGTTTTTCGAGTAAAGTCTGTTCTGGATTCCAGTTAAATGTAGATTTCACAAGATAATTTCTCTCTTATTAACCACAAATAATATTATAACAAATAAGTGCAATTTTATTAACTAATTATTTGCTTAGTGTCTTAATGAAGAAGCGCGACCTAGGAATCGCCGAAAATTAGGGTATTTGTGAGCGATAGCGAAGCGCTGCTGCAAGCAGTTCGTTTAAAATTAGGGGGTTGTGAGCGATCGCCTAGAGTGCGCTACCATTTGTTTAGGAACGCAAATTTAATAACCTGCAATTCTGATGTAACCTGGAATGGTGCGTTACGCTGTCGCTAACACACCCTACTTTTGCACCTTATTTAATTCACATTCCTTAGTCATTTTTAGGATCAAAATTGATTGTGACTACATCTCTCAACATCAACGAAGCCTTACTAAATGAGGCGTTGGCACTTGATAATCAGGTGAACATTGATTCTTTAGTAGAAACAGCACTGCGCGAATATATTCAACGTCGTAAACGGCTCAAAGTATTAGACCTCTTTGGGACTATCGAGTATGACGAAAGCTATAACTATAAGCAGCAACGTCATTAAGCATGAGCATTATTGTTGATACTTCCGTTTGGTCATTGGCTCTACGTCGGAAAACACCACCTGATTTTTCCCCAGCAGTTACAATATTGCAGAATTTAATCACTGATGACCAAGTTGCCTTACTAGGTGCGATTCGTCAAGAAATTCTTTCTGGAATCCGCAATTTTGAACAGTTTACCCGTCTACGAGATTATCTCCGAGCTTTCCCTGATTTAGAACTCATGCCAGAAGACTACGAACTTGCTGCGGAGTTTTTCAATACCTGCCGCAGTAAAGGCATTCAGGGTTCAAATACTGATTTTTTGATTTGTGCAGTTGCTCATCGTCGAAGCTACAGCATTCTCTACACTGACAATGATTTTCAGAATTTTCTAGTACATATTCCTATTATTTTATTGCCTGTTGAGGGTTAGCGCGATAGCGAAGCGCTGCTCCAAGCAGTTCGCCTAAAATTGGGGTGGTTGTGTGCGATAGCGAAGCGCTCCGTAGGAATCGCTGTTTGGGGATGTTGGGAGTGCGATAGCGAAGCACTCCGTAGGAATCGTTTAAAATTAGGGTTGTGAGCGATAGCGAAGCGCTCCCTAGGAATCGCTGTTTTGGGATGTTGGAGTGCGATAGCGAAGCGCTGCTGCAAGCAGTTCGTTTAAAATTAGGGGTTGTGTGCGATAGCGAAGCGCTCCGTAGGAATCGCTGTTTGGTAATGAGTATTAAAAAATTAATTTATTGAACGATATAATATAAATAAGAATTAGATTTTTCCAAAGCACAAACAGAGTAAACATCATGCAAGAACAATTAACCGACTATCAACAAGAACTAACAGAACGCATTTCTCATGTTGTAGATAAACTATTTCGAGGTAGTAGTTTCTACATGGTGAAATTAGATCAATATGAAATGACCGCAACGTTAATAGAATTATTTAGCAGATTTTCACCAGAAGAAATGAGAGCAATTAAAGAACATGATTTAACCAGAAGGATTGGTAAAATATTAACATTAGAAGCTGTTGCTGGGACATTAAATGATTTAACACCAGAAGAAATAGCGATTTTTGATGCAGCAGTAGCGAGAAAATAAAACCATGAATTTTTTACTTGATTCAAATATCGTTAGCTATGCGTTAAAGAAAAATACAACCATAAATAATAAATTGAGAGAGTTAAGCTTTCTTGGTTCAGAAATATTTATTAGTTGTATAACCTACTATGAAATTAAAAGAGGTTTGATATCTCTCAATGCTACTAAACAATTAGTAGATTTTCATGGATTTTGTAATGATTATCCTGTATTATTGTTAGATGATTTAGAAATTATTGAAAAATCCTGTGAAATTCATGCCAAATTAAAATCCAAAGGTACTCCTATCCAAGATGCTGACATTTTAATAGCAGCTACAGCAATTGTCCGCGATTTAATTCTCGTTTCTAATGATTCTGATTTATTAAGAATTGAAGGACTTAAATTAGAAAATTGGTTGTGATAGAAATTTAGGAATCAGTTGGGAGAGCAATCATTTAAAATTAGGGGGTTGTGAGCGATAGCGAAGCGCTCCGCAGGAATCGCTGTTTGGGGATATGGGGTGCGATAGCGTTCGCGGTAGCGTCCCGGAGGGAACTAGCGCGACCTAGGAATCGTTTAAAATTAGGGTGGTTGTGGGCGATCACCGTTTGGGGAATGTTGGGGTGCGATTATGATTTTTTTGTCTGAATCAGGATAACCAGGATTAAAGGATTCACAGGATGTTATTTAATAATTGTTGGTGAAAATTTGGGGATGATTTTGTTTATTCTGATATGGCTAACGCCACGCTACGCTATCAGACAATTACAACATTAACTACCAACAAACAAATGAGCAATTACATCCTGTACATCCTCAAATCCTGGACATCCTGATTCAGACAAAAAATCCGCGTTTATCTGCGTTCAACCCTTAATCAAGAAAAATAGGCGATCGCTGTTTGGGGATGTGGGGTGCGATTGTTTAAAATTAGGGGGTTGTGAGCGAAGCGCGACCTAGGAATCGCTATTTGGGGATGTTGGGGTGCGATAGCGTTCGCGGTAGCGTCCCGGAGGGAACTAGCGCGACCTAGGAATCGGGAGACTGTGGTGCAATTCAATGATGTTATTCAGGCATAATAACAGGAATAACCTTATTTTTATATTGACGATAAACCCTAAAATCACTATCTAAAGTGAAAACACTACTTCCTCTAATTAATTCACTCATTCTTACTAAAAAAGCATCAGCTAAAGACATAGGAACGGATTGATATTGTTGCATTAATTGCTTAATTACTGTTACTTCTTCACTTCAATTAAAAGGTATTTTAATTACTTCTGCTTCCAATAAAGATAAAATAGCACTTTCTCCTCCATGAACATTTTGTAATAAAAAACCAGATTCCGCAATAACCGCTTCACAAGTGAATAAAGGAGGACGTAAATTTTTCCATTTTGCTACTGTCCATTCATGAAAATCATCACTTTTATCAATAAAAGCCACTAAAGGCGAAGTAAGTAGGTTGGTGTTGAAAATTGTCGTTATGGCAAGGCAAAAGGCACTCATGCAAGAGGCAAGAGTGAAGAGGGTTTGGGCGATTTTACATTTCTTTACACAGTTTGGTTTTATTGTGTTCACCTACTTATCTATAATAATTTCTGATTTCATTATTTACCAAATCCTTGAAGATACCTTTTATTAGTAGATAAATCACCAATCCCACTTTCTACAGACCCAGCCCATTCCTTAGCTAAATCATAAGCTGAAACCTCTTGATTGTCTTGTGATTTCGGTTTTTTACTGTGCATAAATTCCACAAAATCTAAGATAGTTTGTTGTTGTTCAATAGTTAGATTTCTAAATTTCTCTAACAGTGTGTTTTCTTGAATTATAGGTTTATCAATTGCTTGAGACATAGTTTTTTTGCGAAAATTAAACAGTCTTAATTAAGATTGTATCAAATTTTTAAACCTTCTACAAATTATTTGTGCGATAGCAAAGCACGACCTAGGAATCGTCTAAAATTAGGGTAGTTGTGTGCGATAGCAAAGCACGACCTAGGAACCACCGTTTGGGAATAAGTTGGAATAGCGATAGCGAAGCGCTGCTGCAAGCAGTTCGCTTAAAATTGGGGTGGTTGTGAGCGATAGGAATCGCTGTTTGGGGATGTTGGGGTGCGATAGCGAAGCACTCCCCAGCAGTCACAATATTGCAGAATTTAATAACTGATGACCAAGTAGCCTTACTAGGCGCGATTCAGTCTATGGGAGGAGTTTTCGCCGCGATTGGTACACCGGCTGTTTCCCCCAAACCCCGTGGAAAGTCTCCTGGCTGGCCTACTGGGAGAATCCGCTTACGCAGAATTCGCTACCCTACAGTCAAAAATACTACTCCTAGACCCAAGAAGGAACAACCTAAATCGGCTTGACCTCTTAGTTTTTCTAGTTTGAGCTATGTAATTTGTAAACTCAGTCCTTCTGGGTCATTTTGTCATGCCTTAGTCTAAACTCCAGGTATTTATTGGTTCTAGAGATGGTGAAGCTGCTACATTTCCTATTCCGAAATATTGCAAAGATGGTAAAATTTTACCTAAATGGCGAACTTTAGGAGATGCCATAACAGATTTAATTGATACAGAACGAGAATTTATGGCTTATCCAGAAAGTCGCTTAAAATATTTAAGATTATTGGAATCTGGACAAAACTGGAAGCATTTACCAGAAGAATTAAAACAAGAAGCTATGGGAGGTGCTTATAATTCGGGAGGTGGAAAAGTAGGTTTTTATAGAAATAGTATTTATCCATTATAGCTTAAACTAAGAATTTGCATCAACTAGATATCTAGCCAACTTCTGAAAATGATCGATATCTTAATCAAGAAGGTATCGCTGTTTAGGAATAAGTTGGTTGGGGTGCGATAGCGAAGCGCTCCGCAGAAATCGCCATTTAGGAACAAGTTGGGTGTTGCTTGGGAGAGCGATCGCTGAGTTAAGAACTTACTTAAATACTAATGAAACATAATGAAAAAATTGGTTCTTACTTCTCGCTTCAGGCGATTTTTGCGAAAATTCATCAGACATGATCAGAATTTACAAGCACGAATTGAGGAAACATTACAGCAAATGGAAATAGATTTATTTGCTGCTAACCTTGCTACTCATCAGCTAAAAGGTGAGTTTGATGGTTTGCGTGCTTGTTCCTGTAGATATGACTGTCGAAACCTTTGTAGAGACGTTCCATGTACAGGGATTCTCGGCTCTACATCTTCTTTGGAGATGTCTAATCCTATATTTCTCACTTTGTTCTCAACAAAGTCATATTCTATGCAAAAGCTGTAAGAATTGAAAGCACAAAAATAAAATAAAATCAGTTACTATAAATATAGCTAACTTCATTTTCAATAACTACCATGACGACAAATTCTATTTTTCGCCTATCCCCAATCATTCGCATCACATTATTAACATTATATATAGCCTTAACAGTTCCTTTACCTATTTTGGCTAAAGTTACTTCTGCCTCTGTTCCTCCATCATTGTTAATCGTAGGAATTATCGCCGGTTTTGTGATTTTATATGCTGTACTTTCTGAAAGAGTTATAACAGATGAGGAAAAAATTCAAGTCACTTATCCAGTGTGGATACCACGCTTTTTCCTTCCTGGTTGGTCTTTGCTTTGGTCGGATGTTAAAGATTTAAAACCACGTACTACTGGTCAAGGTGGATTAGTCTATTATTTTATCAGTCATGATGGTAAAGGTTATTTATTACCCATGCGTATAGCTGGTTTATCTCAGCTACTCAAAATTGTTCAAGAAAAAACTAATATTAATACTCACGATGTTAACCCTTTCTCACAACCTTGGATGTATATTATTTTATTTGGTTGTACCTTATTATTACTTTTAGTAGATATTTGGACTATTACTAATAGTGTGACCGGTCTCCCGTAGATTGGGTTGAAGTATGGAACTGCTGCAAATAAGCCAATTAACGGATCAGATACAGTATCATCAACTGTTTATGGTGATTGTATTTCCATGTATAATCTGACAATTTCACTAATAATTGATTCTGGTGATTGACCACATTTACTAGCCAGATGTATCCCTAAATGGTCTATATTTTAGCAAGACCTAGATCCCCAACTTCTCTAAGAAGTCGGGGATATGATTGATTACAATATTTTTTAGCTGTTTCAACGAAAACCCATATTTTGATATATAGAATCGTGTAATCTCTTAAGAGTTTTTGGTTCATCTCCAGCAACTATAATAAGGACTATATCGTTTAGACAAGATATTTTTGCTCTATTATTGTTAATATCGCCTTGTATCATGTAACCTGAATTAGAATTTACTCCTGTTTTTAAATTAATAAAATTTGCTGTTTCTAGAGATTGATATGCTCTTTGCTGACATTCTTGCAGACTCATATTATGTCTGACAATTCTCCATTTTATATCAGGAGGATTTGCTGTTTGTGACGGGGATGTATAACGTAAATTCCAATGGTGTGGTGCTGGTGGTCCACAAGTAATTTGACCAAAATTATTCACAGTACACACACCACCTGGCCAATCTGCACATTTCATTTGTCCAAATTGATTTTGAACACAATTATAGCCACATAGTTGTTGCCCAAAGTTATTAGTAATACATTGTCCTTTAGGAATTTCTTGAGCAGCAACATAGAGTATTGGGTTACTAACTATGGTAGTTAAGGTTGCAATAATATAGTTGCGCCAATTAAGTTTTTTCATTAAATATCCTATTATCAAAAGAGCGATCGCAGTGATATCGCTATAAGCGAACTATATTGAGTTTGGAAATAATTATTAGACTACAATTATCTGAGCAAACTTACGATTTTCAGGTTTAGGTTTAACTGTAATCTCTACATCACTACCTAACTTGTTTAGATAGTTCATCAACCTATCAGTTGAGAAGCCACTTAATCTACCTCTAATTAGTAGAGAAACTTTTGGTTGATCTATGCCTAGAATTTCTGCTGCTTGAACTTGTGTTAAATTTAAATTAGTAATGATTTCACTGATTTTACGGACTAACTCCGCTTTCAATAATCTTTCTTCAGGATTAGATAAACCTAAGTCAGCAAATACATTTCCGCTACTAACCTCAACTTGATTTTCTTCTGGCATTTTTTTACTCCATTTTTTCGGTAGTTTGTTGTAAATAATTTTCTTGAGCGATTTTCAATCTTTTTTTAACTAATTCTATATCTTGTTTTGGTGTAGCAATACCATGTTTTGATTTCTTTTGAAAGGAATGTAGTAAGTAGATAACACCCTCGAATTTAACAGTATAAATTGCCCTATATGTATCCCCATCAAAATCATCTACAATTTCTAAAACACCTGCTCCAGAGAACCCGCGTAAAGGTTTTGCATTAGGGTGTTTTTGTCCATGTTGTGCCAAATCAAGAGCGTAACCCATGACATCCTGTACATCTTCAGGAAACTTCTTTAAATCATTAAGGGCGCTTGCAATCCATCTGAGAGGCTTTTCTTGTTTTTCATTCATCTAATGTTAAGTATGCTAAAACTAGCATATTATGTCAATAAGTAATTATATGGTATTAAATATAATGTATGACAACGGTACAAGATCATCATGCTGTAGAAATTAGGAAAATAGATCCCCGACTTATCAAAGAAGTCGGGGATTTGAATACTAGGATCGCTCAAAATCATCCTCTTAGATTTTGCACCACATAAATTCTAAATCATTCAATGCAGTATCATCGCTCTCACCTCGATTAGATTCTACCTTAGCTTGGACACCACAAATAGCAACTCTTTTGTAACTTCCTTGCCAAGGTCCCCAGTTTCCCCAAGGTGTAGTACCTGAAGATTCAATTTGTCTGCGATTACCACAGGTAAAAGCAACAGAATTTGCAGCTGTATCATCTTCTGATCCCCGGTTGCTCTCCACTCTTAGCTGAAAATGTGTCATAAAAACACCTGGAGAGCAATTAGAATCTTCAAGCCAATTACCCCACATCCCTGGATCGGGCATAATACGATCTACATCTCGTCCATTGCGATCGCGGCAGTAGAGAGCAATAGCATTAAGCCCAGTATCATCACCCTCACCTCGTTCAGGTTCTACCCTCATTGTGTAACCAGCTGCCCATGAACCTGGTGGACAGTACACAGGTCTAGTCCAATCACCCCAGGGAGCACCATTACCAGATTTTCGTGTGAAAACTTGATCGTTACGGATACTGTTTTGTCCAAAAGCAACAGGAACTATACTACTATTCATTAATCCCAGACCAAACAGGTGGGGCAAAGTAACTGCGCCAAAACATATTGTAAGTCTTAACAACTTTTTCATTTTGCTACTTAACCATTAAATTGTAATTCTTTGTTCCTGATAATAGATATGTAAGTGATTGGATGTCAATGTGTATCCCTGCATAAAAATGTGATGGAGCTATTTTAGCATCTACTTATAGACCCAAAAAAGGCGGCTATGGTAATAAAATCATGGATACTGTAGCCCGTGAACTTATAAATGGTGTATGGGAAATATCAGTTTTACCAAATAGAGAAGTGCGAGTTACACTAAGTTGGCATTTACCACCAAAGACAACACTAACTGACAATTAACAATTAAGGCAATTCTACAGAATTGGGTTTAGCGATATGTGGTAAACCCCAACCGAGTTTTTCCCGGAGAACACGGAAAAATTCTGGAGACTGGAGACGAATAAATCGGGCGCTATAGGGCGATCGCTCTAAATATACCCGATCTTCCGGTAAAATATAACATCCACCATTACCATCCACAACCATCACCAACCGGGGAATATTCACAGGATATATATTGACTGGTTCACTATCGGGAAACACCAAAGCCCTAGAAGCCAGAGAATGAGGACAAATAGGTACTAACTGCAATACAGGCACACCGGGAGTAATTACTGGACCACCTGCGCTTAAAGAATAAGCCGTTGAACCAGTGGGAGTAGAAACAATAATTCCATCAGCCGCAATATCCACAGGTGAATGTCGTCCCACCGCAATTTCAAAATGGCACATACAAGTTAAAGGTTCTCGATGTAGCACCATTTCATTTAAACAGAGGGCTTCCCATTTCACCGTATCTCCCCGCATAACTTTAACGGTGAGCATAGCTCTATCTTCAACCTGATATGCACCCGCCATTGCCTGTTCTAAGGCTTGGGGCAATTGGTTAAGATAAATTTCCGTCAGAAATCCCATGTGACCAGTATTTACCGTCAGCATGGGGATACCAGAGGGGGCTACCAGGCGTGATGCTGCTAATACAGTTCCATCACCTCCTAACACCACAGTAAATTTCATATCTGAGTCAAAGCCAGGGGGCGTAAGACCTTCAATGGGGGTGTGAAAGACAGGACTATCTGGTTGAGAATAGCCCAATATCCCACCGATACTAGCTGTGATGTACACATCCCAACCAGCAGCGGTAAGTTTGTCTTTTAGTTCAATAGCGACACTACTCGCTATCGGTTTAACGTCGTTATAGATAATGCCTGCTTTCGGCACACTCAAATATCCAAGTCTAAGGGCTGTTTTTTATGTATCTCATAGTTACACATTTTGGACTAATGTAACCATAAGTCTCATATTTATTGACTATTGGCTTTGGAAGATTCTTTAAAGGGAGTCTTTTTACTTTTGAGCTTTTTGCTTTTAGCTTTCTCGTAATCTAACTGTTTCAGCTTGTTCATAATCCGGCTGAAATATTCTTGTAGATATACTTCCAGTGTGGTGGTTTGCTGTTTGTCTAAACCAAAAATAGTATATACTTCGTCCATATTTTCTGCGTTTAGAGCTTTACCACTGGCTAAAACTTCTGTAAAAGCTAATCTATCAGCAACATTCCATCCCCATTGAAAGCAGCGTAGTAAATTCCGTACAGCCCGTAATAATCCAATGGGCATTCGTGTAACTTTTGCATCTCTATCAGACAAGCGCTCGCAAAGATTAATAATTTCCTCGGCACTCCAAGCACGAGTTCCCACGACTGGGAAAGCTTGCTTTTCTGTTTCTGGTACTGTCAAAGCCCGCACTGCAAATTTAGCAATATCTTGAGTATCCATGTAGCCAATAGGTGAGGATGTTCCCGTCACCCATACTGGTTGTTTTTCTAAAATAGGTATACCATATTGACCAATTAATCCTTGCATAAATCCAGCCAAACGTAAAATTGTGTAGTTTAAACCGGATTCTACCAAGTATGCTTCTGTACATCCCTTAATTTCCATTAGTGGTACATTGGGATATTTATCAGCATCGAGAATGGAAAAGAAGATAAATCTTTCTACACCAGCGGCTTTGGCTGCTTGAATTAATGCTACTTTTCCATCCCAATCTACCTCTTTAATAGTTAGAGAATCTGTAGCACGGGACGTAGCGGCATCAATAACTGCTGTTACTCCCGTCAATGCTTCCGTCAGGGTTTGCGGATTGCACAAGTTTCCTCGTACCAGTTCTGCACCCCATTCTTTCAAAAAAGCTGCTTTTTTAGGACTCCGAACGAGACAGCGGACTTTGTATCCTTCATCAATTGCGCGACGGGCTACTTGTCTTCCCAGTGTGCCAGTTGCACCAACTATTAATAATGTCATGGGGTTGGTTATATATCTTAATGTTTATGAAAAGAATCTTAACAGAATTAGTTATGTAAATAAAACTTTACATCATTTTAATAAAAGATTTAGGAGTTCAGGAGTTCAGGAGTTCAGGAGTTCAGGAGTTCAGGAGTTCAGGAGTCACCGAGTCACCGAGTCAGGAGTCACCGAGTCAGGAGTCACCGAGTCAGGATGAAGAATTAATTTTTTTCCCCTACTTCCCCTACTTCCCCTACTTCCCCTACTTCCCTTACTTCCCTTACTTCCCCTACTTCCCCTACTTCCCCTACTTCCCCTACTCCCCTACTTCCCCTCTACTCTTCTGCGCCTTGAATTTTGAGTAACAAAGCACCGATCGCCCAACCTACGAAGATTAGACCGAAAGATAGCATAGCTGCATTTAATATTTCGCTGCCCATTTGCTGTAATGCTCCTTTGTGGATTGTTGATTTATGTTTCCTGTTTTTCAGACCGCTGAATTTGATTTGAAGGCTCAAATCTTATTTTCAACTTTGAGGATTCAGATAAACTGGGTCTATCAGAATTATTGAGATTAAACCTCTATCAATAATTCTAAACCAATTTAGGGATGATATTCGGGGATAGACGACGATGGGCAGGGATACAAGATCATGATTAATCAAGATAAACGTCCGCGTTTGGTGCTGACTCTGGGAGATCCGGCGGGTATTGGTGCTGAGGTAATTTTGAAGGCTTTGGCTGATCCTGAAGTTACTCAAGATTGTGATGTGGTGGTGGTGGGAAATAAAATTTTATTAGCTCAAGTTTATGAAAATATCAGTAAAAATATTGATAATTCCCTCTTTTTGGTAAATCCTGCTAATTTGTCTGTAGTTGATGTGCCTAGTGCTGGTGAAATTATTACTGGTGTGGGGAATGCAGCTAGTGGTGCGGCGAGTTTTGCTTATATGGAATATGCTATATCTCAAACTTTGGCGGGTGAGTTTGATGGAATTGTTACCGGACCTATCGCTAAATCTGCTTGGAAGGCTGCTGGTTACAATTATCCAGGACAAACGGAACTTTTAGCCGCAAGGGCTGGTGTGGAGCGTTTCGGGATGTTGTTTGTGGGGCGATCGCCTTTTACTGGTTGGACTCTGCGGGCGTTACTTGCTACCACACATATTCCTTTACGTCAAGTAGCTGAGGCATTAACACCGCAGTTGTTGACACAGAAATTAGATTTGCTAGTGGAGTATTTAGAAAATGATTTGGGGATTAAAAATGGGAGAATTGCGATCGCCGGGTTAAATCCCCACAGCGGTGAAATGGGACAACTAGGAACGGAAGAAATAGATTGGTTAATTCCCTGGCTGGAGTCAGAACGCCAAAAACGCCCCCATTTACAGCTAGAAGGACCCATCCCCCCAGATACAATGTGGGTGAAACCAGGTATGGCTTGGTATGGTAATTCTTCAGTTAAAAATCCGGCTGATGGTTACTTGGCACTTTATCACGACCAAGGTTTAATTCCCGTGAAGTTGATGGCTTTTGATCGGGCTGTCAATACTACCATTGGTTTACCGTTTGTGCGGACTTCCCCGGATCATGGTACAGCTTTTGATATTGCCGGCAAAGGCATTGCTGACCCAACAAGTATGAAAGCAGCGATTAATTTGGCGGTTGAAATTAGTCGGGAGGGTTTAATATGACAGGACATAAAAAGTTTATACTCAAAACGGCTTGATTGTTTGATTCTAAACGTAGGGGTAAAGCAAGAGCTTCATTGGTGTCAACTTAACGTAAAACCTCTATCCCGCAAAGAACTCAAGTCATCTCATTCCCAGTCTCTGACCCTTCCCTACGAGGCTACGGTGTACACACAAGTGTTATCTGCAAGGGTTTCAGGCGTTATAGACCCCTGAAATTGTCATTACGAGCGCAAGTAATCACATAATCTCGTGGTTTCATTCCGCACTTCGTGCCGCTTCGCTAACATCGCCCAACAACACTGATTAAGCTGCGCTTAATTTTGCTCGTTGGGCAATTCGTCACTTACGCGTATTCATCTCACCACCTACCCTATCGGGTAGGTGAGAGGCTTCTACTGTTTAAACTAACAATGCTTTGGCTTTAGCTAAAACATTATCAACAGTGAAGCCAAACTTCTCCAAACAAATACCACCAGGAGCAGAAGCACCAAAAGTATCAATACTTACAGTGTCGCCTTCACTACCTGTATATTTGTGCCAACCGAAGCTACTAGCAGCTTCTACCGATAGACGCTTAGTAACAGCTTTTGGTAGAACAGATTCTTTGTAAGCTGCATCTTGTGTATCGAACAAGGTAGAAGAAGGCATAGAAACTACACGAACCTTCTTACCGACCGCAGTTAATTTTTCTGCTGCACTTACACAGAGGCTGACTTCTGAACCAGTACCAATCAAGATGATATCTGGTGTACCTTGGCAATCAACAATTGTATATCCACCCTTAGCGACACCTGCAATGGATGTACCTGCCAAGTTAGGAACATTTTGACGAGTGAACGCCAATAAAGTGGAAGCGTGTGCTTTAGACTTCTCAATTGCGACTTTGTAACCACCAGAGGTTTCATTTCCGTCAGCAGGACGAATTACGGTTAAATCAGGAATGGCACGCAAAGAAGCAAGGGTTTCAATAGGTTGGTGAGTAGGACCATCTTCACCTTGACCAATGGAGTCGTGAGTCATGACCCAAATTGAACCAGCTTCAGAGAGCGCAGCCAAACGAATAGCAGCCCGCATATAATCTGTGAAGATTAGGAAGGTTGCACCGTAGGGAATTAAACCTGAGTTGTGCAACGCCATACCATTACAGATTGCACCCATTGCGTGTTCCCGCACACCAAAGTGGATGTTGCGGTTGGCAAAATGTCCTTTTTGGAAGTCTCCAGCACCTTTGAGTTCGGTGAGGTTGGAGTGGGTTAAGTCAGCAGAACCACCAATTAATTCTGGCAAAACAGCCCCGAGTTTGTTGAGGCAGTTTTCTGAGTGTTTGCGGGTGGGTAATGCTTTGTCTTCGGTTGTGTAGGTAGGTAATACTTTGTCCCAACCGTCTGGTAATTTACCAGTAATGAAACGGTCAAATTCCGCTGCTTCTTGGGGGTATTTAGCTTTGTAGTCAGCATAAACTGTATTCCATTCGGATTCGTAACCTGCACCGCGTTCTACTGCTTTGCGAGTATGATTTAGAGCATCTTCAGGAACTACAAAGGCATCATATTCCCAACCTAAGTTTTTGCGGGTAGCGATGGTTTCTTCTGGACCCAAAGCCGCACCGTGAATACCAGCGGTATCTTGTTTGTTAGGAGAACCATAACCAATGGTGGTTGTCACCTTAATCATGGTGGGTTTGTCGGTGACGGCTTTTGCAGCTTCAATAGCTTTGGCAATTCCCGCTAAGTCGGTGTTACCGTCTTTAACGTGGATAACGTGCCAACCGTAAGATTCAAAGCGTTTGGAAACGTCTTCAGTGAAAGCTACATCTGTAGAACCATCAATGGAGATGTGGTTATCGTCATAAAGAGCAATCAGTTTACCTAATCCCCAGTGTCCAGCAATGGAAGCAGCTTCACCGGAAATTCCTTCCATGTTGCAACCATCACCCAGAAGTACATAAGTATAATGATCAACTATCTTGGCATCTGGTTTGTTGAACTTAGCAGCTAGGTGTGCTTCTGCTACTGCTAAACCCACTGCATTGGCAATTCCTTGACCTAAAGGACCTGTGGTAACTTCTACACCGGCTGTAACAAAATTTTCGGGGTGGCCTGGGGTCTTAGCACCCCATTGACGAAATTGCTTGATGTCGTCTATGGTAACGCTATCGTAGCCGGTTAAGTACAGTAGGGCATACTGCAACATTGAACCATGACCAGCGGATAAAACAAAGCGATCGCGGTTGAACCACTGAGGATTTTTGGGGTTATAGCGCATGAAGCTATCCCAAAGCACAAAAGCCATTGGAGCCGCGCCCATCGGTAGTCCAGGGTGTCCCGATTTAGATTTTTCTATGGCATCTACAGCCAAAAAGCGGATCGAATTAATACAAAGTTCTTGGATGGATTGGGTTGCAACAGCCATAATCTCTTATTGTTAACGACGGGTTAGGACTCTTTTTAGCTTGTTCTTGTTGGGTTCATTATCAAGTGATCCCACTTTTCTCATCATCCCATTCCTAATTGTCAATGGACAAGGGGGATATTGTGAGTTTTTGGTGATGAATAAAGCCAATAATTTAATCTTGCTGTTCCCAAAGCGTGGCATAAGCCATACTAACGGTTCAGCAGAGAATGATCTCTATCATACTTGCCACAGGTTCACTTCTAAAAAGCCAACCAGTAACAAAATTACAGTAGGAGTTCAGGAGGTAGGGGCGCAGGGCCTGCGCCCATTCAGGAGTATGGCTAACGCCACGCTGCGCTATCAGGAGTTCAGGAGTTCAGGAGTTCAGAAGGAAGAAGAAAGAAGAAAGAAGAAAGAAGAAAGAAATTTCTCCCCTACTCCCCCTACTCCCCCTACTCCCCCTACTCCCCCTACTCCCCCTACTCCCCCTACTCCCCCTACTCCCCCTACTCCCCCTACTCCCCTGCCCCAACAGCGATAGGATATTTTTTATTTGCAAGTCACTAGAGAGTAAATTTCTTGAATGCCAGGGTAACATTATGACCACCAAAGCCAAAAGAATTAGATAAAGCCACCTCGACTACCTGATCACGGCTAGTATGGGGAACATAATCTAGGTCACATTCTGGATCAAGATTTTCGATATTGATGGTGGGGGGAATTTTGTTATGAGCGATCGCTAAAATTGTCGCTACAGCTTCAATCCCACCAGAACCGCCTAACAGGTGTCCTGTCATGGATTTAGTAGAACTGATGGCTACTTTATACGCATGATCTCCCAAAGCTTTCTTAATCGCCGCGGTTTCATTCACATCATTGGCTGATGTACTAGTTCCATGAGCATTGATGTAACTAACCATTTCCGGTGTCAGTGACGCATCTTTTAAAGCTAACTCAATCGCTCTGGCTGCACCTAAACCACCGGGAACAGGAGAAGTCATGTGATAGGCATCACAGGTCATCCCATAACCAACAATTTCCCCATAAATCCTTGCGCCACGATTAAGGGCGTGTTCTAATTCTTCGAGAATTAAAATTCCTGCTCCTTCACCCATGACAAAGCCATCACGATCACGATCAAAGGGACGACAAGCATGAGCCGGATCATCATTGCGGGTGGACAGGGCGCGAGCAGATGCAAATCCTGCCACTGACAGGGGTGTAACTGCGGCTTCACAGCCACCGCAAATCATGGCTGTGGCATATCCGCCTTGAATCTGACGAAAAGCATCGCCGATAGAATTAGAACCCGCAGCACAAGCTGTTACAGAGCAGGAATTTGGACCTTTTGCCCCAGTATGAATTGCTGTTAATCCTGCTGCCATATTGGCGATCATCATGGGAATCATGAAGGGACTACAACGACTAGGACCTTTATTAGGATCTAAGTAAATGGTTTGTTGGTCTTCTAAAACCTTAATTCCACCAATTCCCGAACCGATAATTACACCAATTTGTTCAGCGTTGAGATCATCAATTACTAAACCTGAATCAGCAACAGCTTGTTTAGCTGCTGATACACCCAATTGGGCAAACCGATCCATCCGCTTGGCTTCTTTGCGATCTAAGTAAGTGTGTGGATCAAAGTTTTTGACTTCACCCGCAATGCGGCAACTATGTTTAGAAGCATCAAAGGCGGTGATATAGTCAATTCCATTCCGTCCGCTTAATAATCCTTCCCAATATTCGGCTGGTGTGTTACCAATAGGTGTAATCGCGCCCACACCTGTTACAACAACGCGGTTACGTTTATAGTCTATCATGATTGCATTAAATATGGCGAAAAAGCAGCAGGGGGAAACAATTAAGAGGGCTGAGTTCCGAGTTAAGTATTCTTAGTTAAGACTATACTGTTTGCTCAATATTATGGACTTTTGGTGCTTTTTTTGAAGTCAAACTTACAGTTTAGACACTTAACACTCATTTAAGGACGGGTTTATCCAGTTAATTTGTATACTCTTAAAGTATTTGTTTAAACCCGTCAATGCTGAATATAATTTCGTCTATGGAGATGCAGCAACGTGACTAGAGATATAATCAACTACGGCTTGAACAGTTGTAATTTTTTCAGCCGCTTCATCAGGAATGTCGATCTCAAATTCTTCTTCCAAAGCCATGACTAACTCCACTGTATCTAGGGAATCAGCCCCTAGATCTTCCATAAAATTGGCATTTGGTATAACCTTAGCCTCATCCTCTATGCTAAGTTGCTCAACGATAATCTTTTTAACTTTTTCAAAAGTTGCTGCTTGGCTCATAAATAAAAGTCCTTAACAAGTTGCTATGATTTGCTCTAAATGAACAAAGTTTTTTTTGGGCATATACATCTTATCGGAAAGGGTGAACCTGAGTATAGGTTCTATCATTAAAACTGAGGATTAAAGATGAAGGAGATCCTGGAAATGAGAGATAAAGGTTTAATAACCACAGTAACCACCCAATTAATCAATCCTCATCACCTCTAAACAATAAACCAACTATACTTTTATGCTATCTAAACCGCTAAAATACGCTTACTATCCAGGCTGTGTAGCTCAAGGGGCTTGTAGGGAACTGTATATATCAACTCAATCTCTCACTCAAGCCTTGGGTATTGAATTGGTTGAACTGAAAAAAGCCTCTTGCTGTGGTTCAGGGACATTTAAAGAAGATTCCCAATTATTAGAAGATACCGTTAATGCCAGAAATATCGCGTTAGCAGAATCATTAAATCTCCCTTTACTTACCCATTGCAGCACTTGTCAAGGTGTTATTGGTCATGTTGATGAACGATTAAAAGAATGTCAGTCAACAAATCCCGATTACGTGAATAAAGTTAATGGTTTATTAGAAAAAGAAGGCTGTTCTCCTTATCGGGGGAGTACAGAAGTTAAACATCTTCTTTACGCTTTAGTGACAGATTACGGCTTAGAGGAAATTACCCAGCGTGTCACCAAGAAATTAAGTGGATTAAAATGTGCAGCTTTCTATGGTTGTTATCTCCTCCGCGCTCAGAAATCCATGCCCTATGATGATCCTTTTAAACCCGAAGCAATGGAAAATGTATTTCGGGCAGTAGGGGCGACACCTGTATATTATCGTGGCAGAACTCAATGCTGTGGTTGGCCTTTATCCAGCTACGCAACAACAGAATCTTTCCAAATGGCTGGAAATCATATCCAAGAAGCTTTAAATAATGGTGCTGATTGTATTGTCACACCATGTCCTTTGTGTCATTTGAATTTAGATTCTCGTCAACCAGAAGTAGAAAAGGTCATTGGTCAAAAATTAGGTTTACCAATTTTACACTTACCCCAGTTAATTGCTTTAGCTTTAGGTGTCAGTCCCAAAGAATTGGGTTTAGACAGACATATTGTGTCTACAAAACCCATTTTAGAAAAATTAGGTTGGTAAAATATCACCGAGAATTTAGATCCCCGACTTCTTAGAGAAGTCGGGGATCTGTGGATCACTCATTTTTACCAATCACCGATTTTTGATATTCTTCTTCACTAATTAAATCCTGATTGTTTTCTACACGATCTAAAAATACTAATCCCTCCAAATGATCATACTCATGTTGAAAAATTCTGGCAACAAAATCAGTTAATTCTTGTTTTTGTAAATTGCCATAACGGTCTGTATATTCAACTTCAATTGTTTGATATCTAGGAACTAAACCCCTAATTCCAGGAACACTTAAACAACCTTCCCAATCTTTAACCACTTCTGAAGAATTGGCAACAATTCGGGGATTGATCATTGCTGTTGCTTGCATTTCTGGCGCATGGGGATATCTGGCATTAGGACGGGAAGCAACGATAAATAAACGGTATGATGCTGCTATTTGTGGTGCAGCAATTCCCACCCCATTAGCTTGAGCAACTGAGGTAATTAATTCATCAATGAGGTTTTGAATTTCTTGATTTTGAATATTCTCAACCGCAGCAGCTTTTTGTCGTAATATCGGATTACCTAATTTAATGATTGGTGCTAATTCATTCATTTTCAAATCTCTATATTTTTCTCATATCAAATTTCATTATCGCCGTTTTGACGATTATACCATTGATGATGTGCGATCGCCCTCCGATTGCGTCGCCTTCTACCTCGCACCGTCATGAATGCCGTAAGGTGTTACTTTACGCATTAAAAAAAGCGAGACAAGAAGTGGCTTCCGTGCCGTTCGCTCTTTTCTGTGAAATAATTAGGGCTTGCTAAATAAAGCTAAAACCATTGTAAACTTTACCTATTAGCCGGGAAATATGGCTTACGCCAGTAGATGTCAAGTTGCTATTTCCTAATCCCATAAAACCCATAAAACCACAAAAAAGGATCATGACAATGAGTACAGAATATCATGTCCAACTTATTCAAGCAGGTAACACCCAAACCTTAACAATTCCTCAAGAATTAAACCTATCAACAACAGAAGTAATTATCCGACAAGAAGACGGAAAACTGATCATAGAACCCTATCAGAAAAAATCCCTCCTGGAAATTTTTGCCACCTTAGATGATATTGAAGAAGATTTTCCCAAGGGCAGGAAATCCGGGACAACTTACTAAATATCAATTTTCTTTGTTAATTGGTAAAGGTGCAGGTTTAACTAAGAATTCAGAAATTTTGCCATTACGCTCTACTTGCACTTGTAAAGGAATACCAACTTGACTATTTTCTACTATTCTTTGCACCTCATCAACTTTCAAAACGGGTTGATTATTCATACTTTTGATCACATCTCCTGGACGTAATCCAGCAGTGGCTGCGGGTGAGTTAGGAACAATCCTCACTAATAGAATCCCTTGATTTGCAGATAAATTTATTTTCTCTCCAAATCGAGCAATAATTTTTTCCTTAACTTCAGGTGTGAGTGTGACCATTTGTATGCCTAAATAGGGATGATCAACTCTACCTTTAGCAATTAGTTCTTCGGCAATTTTTTGGGCAGTATTAATAGGAATCGCAAAACCTAAACCTTGAGCGCCTTGAATAATTGCTGTATTCATGCCAATGACTTCACCACGAGCATTTAGTAATGGTCCACCAGAATTACCAGGATTAATTGCTGCATCTGTTTGCAGATAATCAACACGCTTATCACTTGCACCGATATCACTACTAGAACGATCTGTGGCGCTGATAATTCCAGATGTGACAGTATTATTTAAACCCAAGGGATTACCAATAGCGATAACGGCTTCTCCTGGTTGCAAAGTATCCGACTTACCTAAAGCTAGACTGGGTAAATTACTGGCATCAATTTGAATTACTGCCACATCTGTTACAGCATCTTCGCCTAATACTTTACCTTTAAAAGTTCTGCCGTCTTTGAGGGTAACTGTAACTAAATCAGCACCGTCTACAACATGAGAATTAGTTAAAATTTGCCCAGATGAATTAATGATAAATCCCGAACCGCTACCTCTTTCTACTCTTTCTCTTTGTTGAGAAGGGATTCTATTGCCAAAAAAGCCGCGAAAAAAGGGATCAGAAAATTCGTCTGGTGCTTGAGTTGTGACGGTTCTTGTCGAATCAATGCGAACAACTGCACCTCCCACCTTTTGTACTACTTTGACAACAAAGTTAGGATCTCCAGAAGAGGAAAAAATCGCGGGAGGAGCAATTTCTGTAGTGGGTGCAGTGGTTTTGTGTGGTTGTGCATTGCTAGGTTCGATTTCTGTGGTGGTTTTCTTGAGATTCGTACAACCTCCCAGCATGAACACGGCTACACCACACACTGCGAGCCATTTTTTACCCTTATTTCCCCAATTTTGCCCTAAAAATCTAGTATTAATATTCTGCGCTGCTAAGTTATGATTATTAATTTTTATCATGTGATTATTGCTCCGTATTCGTTAGTAGGTGCTAGGATATTAGCTACCGGGTTTTTATCAAAATGATTATAGGTGACACAGAAGTA